>CACVKW010000606.1 GCA_902749685.1 Olavius sp. associated proteobacterium Delta 1
ATCAAGCGGGCCAATGAAATGCTTCAAAAAAAATATCCCGGTGAGGTTCAAATCAAATACATCGGGGGGTCTGAAGCCATCCCGACCCGAGATCAGCCCGAAGCTCTTAGAGCGGGAACTGTCGATATGTATTACGGCACGGCGGCATATTATGCGGGAATTGCTCCGGCCGCCAATACCGTCAAGCTGTCCCAACTGACCTCGCAGGAAGAAAAAGATGTCGGGGCCGATGCGATTTATGATGAGATTCATCGCAATTTATTAAATTCCACATATCTGGGAGCGCTCGGCAGCCAGGTACCCTTTCAGCTTTACACCAAAGAGAAGGTCGCAACGGTGGAACAGATAAAAGGCCTGCGGATTCGTTCATCCGCCATGTATCTCGACTTTTTAAAAGCACTGGGTGCGAATCCCGTCGTGACCAAACCGGGTGACATCTATCAGGCCCTGGAACGCGGGGTTGTGGATGGTTTCATGTGGCCGTTGGACAGTATCAGACCCTGGGGTTGGCATGAGGTTTCGAAATTCGTCGTGGGACCCAGTTTTTATAAAGTATCGCACCCGCTACTTATGTATGCCAAAACCTGGGACAAACTGCCGAAGCATGTCCAGGAAGTGCTCATGGAGGCCTTGCGCTTGGAGGTTATCGCCATCGATGCCAGAACCGTCGAGGATATCAAAAATGAGTACAAACTTCTGCAAGAAGCCGGCATGGAAATTATTAAATTCTCACCGGCTGATGAGAAAAAATATCTTGATATGGCCTATGAGGAAGGCTGGAAAGGCCAGCTCAAAATGGAGTCGGATTTTACTTCAAAATTACGCAAACTGATAAGCAAATAGGGAGTCTGTTGCTTAAATTCCCCGTGGCGGATACGGGGAATTTAACCCTGAAGTATTGCGAGCGGTTCTAGCATTCTCAGGAGAAATGCATGGCCATAAAGAATGGTAGAGTGCACAAGCAAGGTTTTGATTTTATCATTGAATTCCTGGCTTACCTGGCAGGGATTATCATACTTGCCATTGCAATTCTGGTTACCTATACGGCAGTGGTACGTTATCTGGGTTTGCGACCGCCGATCTGGGTGCTCCAGTGGACTGAATACGGCCTGTTGTGGTTCACTTTCCTGGGGGCCGCCTGGCTCTTGAGAGAAGGGGGACACATCAGGATCGATACCGTTATTACACGGCTTCATCCAAAGAGCCGTCACAAAGTGGGGATCCTTGATGATATCCTGGGGTTTGTCGTCGCGGCCATTATCTTCTGGTTCGGCTCCCTGCACACCATTGACCTTTATCAACGCGGAATCATGGAGGTTAAAGGCACCATCGTTCCTAAATTCCCGATTTTTTCAATTATTCCCCTCGGGAGTCTGGCGCTTGCCATTCAGTTTGGTCGCCAGTTCTTTATCAAAATGAGATCAATACCCGGCCATGAAGATAAATAATTGAGGGGTCTGGGAGGTAC
>CACVKW010000607.1 GCA_902749685.1 Olavius sp. associated proteobacterium Delta 1
AGTCACTCTTGTCCAAAAACGGGTTTAGAATGAGTCATAAAGTGAGTAATAATACGAGTCATTGAAAAAAATCCTCCTTATATGTAGGGTGGTTGTTAAT
>CACVKW010000608.1 GCA_902749685.1 Olavius sp. associated proteobacterium Delta 1
AATCCAACTTCGCTGCTGCAATGAAGACCATTGAAAGTATTGACTGATCCTGGATTCTGGTTTCTGGATACTGGATGTCGTTGAAATTCACCGATAGTGAACTGTTAGATATCCAGCATCGAGTATCCAGCATCCAGCATCTGCCCGGAAAAAGCAACGATCTCAGACATAACGGCCAGGCTAGATGACAAGAATTTATGCAATGTTAGGGTTAATTGAACCTTGCACAAGCCTCAGTCATCAATCTGTGTTTAAATTTGCCGCTAAGACACTAAGCCACAAAGGTTTCAATTTCAAATTTGTTCTTTGTGCCTTCGTGGTCCTACAATTTTTCTTAAACAGGGTTCATGTATTTTCTTTGACTCGTCGGAATATTTTCACTCAAGAAACTCAAGGTACCAGAAGTAATCCATAACGGCCACCACAATTCCTTCAGCCGGCATCGGTACCAGGAGAAAATATTTGAAGATCGTGCCAACGATAAATGGCGAGGCGAAGGCGACGATCATTGCTGTCCGGTATTTTTTGCGAAGTACGCCGTTATTGCGAATCAGCATCCATGCATACACACTGTAGGCGAAGATGAAACATAGCGCCAGAATATCAGCCGGGAAAGGCACTATCCGGCCCAACGGTTCATTCAGCCCGAGTAAAAAATAGATAATTAAAACTATGACGCCTGCCAGGTAGAAGAAAAAAAGCTTTTTCAGCAGCGCGGCATCATCAAAGTAAAATGAAGTGATAAACACCGTCAGGAAAAGGACGGCACTCAAAAAGAAATCAATGCGTGGTATATTCAGAAAAACAAACGATAAAAATAAAACAACGATTGAGTAAAACCGCAGATTGGGTACGGAGTTAAAAAACTGTAACAGCGCTTTACTCGACAACCAGCGAACGGTATCGGCAAATGCTTTAATACCGATCATCTTCAAGGCGGTTCGACACAGCAGTCCCCCCAGCAGCATGATCATGCAGCCGATAAACAGCGGAAAAATCGCCGGGGAAACATACCAGACATTCTGAACGCCGCCCCAGCTGTCTTTCATGGGCATTTTCAAAGCCTGCAGAATTATCCACAATCCGAACAGACAAATGATCGCGCCCGAGTATACATCTGCTTTGCGGAGGTTTTCTTTATCCAACATGATGACGGTACCTCAAAAATCATATTTGACTAAAACATCTAATGATATTTTTCCAGCACACAGCTAACCCTATAAAGGCACAAGGCTAACGGCTCAAGGCGAAAGGAAAAAAACATTATTCTCATTTAGATGCTGCAAGGGATCGAGCCCCCCATAAGGACTCGATCCCAAAGGTTGTTTTTACATTAGAACTACGGTTTGGGAATGCCCAGAGAAGCCGGATCTATTTTGGCGGCTTTCAGTTCCCACAGAGTCCAGGCGAAATTGGACTCCAGGGCATTGAACTCGTCCCTGGCTTCTGCCCCGGTTTTACCGGACAGCAGATAGTAATTTTCCTTGGCCCAGGTTTTCAGTTTATCGGTTGCGATGGCCTTTTTGAATGCAGCAACGAGCTCAGCCTTAACATCCGTCGGGGCATCGGCGCGAACTGCAAAACCAATAGCCTGGGAAATCGGCAGGTACTTGGACAGATTAGGATAAGATTTGAAGGCGGACGGGATAGTCCCGAGACCTTCGACATCGAATGCATCCGGAATCAGCATGGCCAGCGGTCTCAGCTTGCCACCACGCAGCAGTTGCTGTTGTTCAGCCAGAGATGTGACGACTACGGAAATCTCACCGGCCATGGCTGCGTTCTGGCTGGGGGCCGAACCTTTGTAAGGAATGAAGCTGAATTTGGCTCCGGAACCCTCTTCCACTGCCAACAGGTTGAGATGATGGATCGAGCCGGCCGCACTGGCAGCAGCCTTGATACCTTTCGGCGATTTTTTGGCCGCTTCAATCAGATCGGCCAGAGTCTTGTAAGGTGTGTCGGGAGTCACGGAGATAACGTCCGGCGAACCTCCGACAATAAAGTAATCCCAGACATCCATTTTCTGGCTCCAGCCGCCCTGGACGCCGGCGGTCACACAGGATTCGGAGAGTCCGCACAGCGTGTATCCGTCTGCAGGTCGTTTATAAGCGAAGCTCATGCCCACGGAACCTCCAACTCCTCCGGTTTTGTTTATCACATTGACATTGACCCCCAGAAATTTTGCCATTTCGGCACTGATGATCCGGTTGCAGGTATCGGTTCCACCACCGGCTGACCAGACCACGACATTGGTGATGTCTCTTTTCGGAAATCCTTTGGCATAAGCGCCGGTCGTAATGGCCAGAAGTACTACCAAACAAAAAATCAGAGTCTTTTTCATTGCAAACCCTCCTCCCATGTTGTTACGTTTTGGTTTCAGGACCATGCGGTCCCCCCGTTGTTTTTGGCCAGGAAAAGTTCAATTATTGTTGACTCGCATCCCTCCTTTCCTCAAGCTTGCGTTGTTTTCAGCGACTGATGCTTTTACGCTACCTTTTTCTTTCTCCGTTAAGCTCCCGTTTAAGATAGGCGAGGGATTTTTTGAAATGCTGACGCATTAATTCTTCGGCGGCTTCGGAATCCCTCCCTTTGATAGCCTCAATCATCGCCAGATGCTCTTGAATGGTTTCATTGGGCGGTCTGACCAGGCCTTCGGAAGGCAGGACCTGATAACTGAAGCTGATGATATTGGTCGTCAGCAAAATACTCTTTAAAAATTCTTTGGCACCGACCTCGGTTACAAAATTATGGAATCGCCGGTCTTCGCGGGCATAGCCTTTGTAATCTGAAATATTTTTCTGTTTGACATAGTGTTGGAAAAAGCTATTTAGCTTTATTATCTGGGAGTCATTGATTTTAGAAGCCGCCCGTCTGGCGGCGAGCCCCTCCAACACTTCACGCAACTCGAAAATGTATACCATTTCCTCTTTGCTAAATAGCCGCACAAAAAACCCTTTGCGAGGAACGGATTCGACCAGTTTATCCTGCTCGAGAAACTTCAGGGCGCCGATCAAAGGCGTGCGGCTGATCCCCAGATCCCGGGCCAGTTTTTCCTGGGGAATTTTTTGACCGGGTAAAAGTTTACGCCCGATGATCATATCTTTGAGAATCGAATAAACCTTCTGATCAAGGTTTTCATGTTGTGCGCCTAGATTAATCATTCCCTGGGCTCTCTGGTTTTTTATAACCAATAATGTTAACCTATCGTCGCGAAGAAAAAAAGACTTGAAATTGAGTATTGTATTTTGTATTCAAAATTCAATACTGTTTTGAAAGCGCCTTGTCAAGATCAAATTTCAGTGATGCCCCATCAACGGGCTTAACTCATTTTCAATTGACTTTGGTCGATTGAGTTGAATGATCTGATTGGTTTATAATTTTTGAATTCAATATAATTGATTAACCGAGCAGTCGGGGAGTTTACCCTATAGTTGCATAAAATTTTGAAATCCGACTTCGCTGCTGCAATGAAGACCATTGAAAGTATTGACTGATCCTGGATTCTGGTTTCTGGATAC
>CACVKW010000609.1 GCA_902749685.1 Olavius sp. associated proteobacterium Delta 1
ATTAACAACCACCCTACATATAAGGAGGATTTTTTTCAATGACTCGTATTATTACTCACTTTATGACTCATTCTAAACCCGTTTTTGGACAAGAGTGAGTAGGGGGTATTTTTGAAAAGGGGGAGCAAGACATGAAAGCACTCATTAGTTTAATTTCATTTTTCGCGGCGACCAGATTTATTTTATTTACACTTTTATTTGCCGGGCTGCTGCTAAACTGCTCAGGGGAGGTAAATGGACCGAAAGTAAAGGGACCGGAAGTTAATATATCAGCGCAATCCTGGCATCAAGCCGAAGGGTTAGAGTATGCGCTGCCTGAAGATGTCGGTTGGTCATCTGAAGAGTTGCAGAAAGCAAGGTTATTCGCGGAAGAGATCGGTGCCGCAGCGGTGATGGCTCTCTATGACGGAAAAGTATTTCTTTCATGGGGCTCGGTTGCGACGAACTACCTGTGCCATTCGATTCGAAAACCCTTATTGAATGCGCTATGCGGCATTCATGTTGAGCGCGGCAATATTAGCCTGGTTGCGACGCTGGAAGCCCTTAACATTGATGACATTCCGCCCGGCCTGACAGAAGAAGAAATGCAGGCAAAGGTCAGTGACCTGCTCAAATCTCGTTCCGGGGTCTATCATGAGGCTGCCGCCGAATCACGGTCGATGATAGATCTTCGACCCGCGCGAGGCAGCCATCCGCCGGACGCTTTTTTCTACTATAACAACTGGGATTTCAATGCCCTGGGAACCATATTTGAGCGGGAATCCGGTACCAAAATATTTGAAGAATTCAAGGCCGAAGTGGCAGACCTAATCGGGATGCAGGATTTTAAGGTCGATGACTGCTATTACCAGTATGAGTTGGATAAGTCGATTCACCCGGCCTATCATTTCAAAATGTCCGCCAGGGACACGGCCCGCTTTGGTCTGCTTTATCTGCAAGATGGAAAGTGGCATGATCGACAAATAATCCCCAGTGAATGGATTGCTGAAAGTACGACAGCCTATTCGATCGATGAGACATCGGGGATCGGCTATGGCTATATGTGGAAAATTTTCTCCGAAGATTCAGAATTCGGTCCCGGATTTTATTACACCGGCAACGGAGTACATCAACTGATCATATTGCCCCAAGAAAAACTGGTCTATGTTTTTCGCATGAATACAGACGGCGAATTTATTGATCCGCGGGATGATGCGCTGGAAGAGCTATTTATGATGATAATGGATGCGCGGATGCAAACATAACCGGACAATGGGATTGGATTCTGGTTGCTGGATGCTTGATACTCGATACTGGATGTTCGGTGCTGGTGGTTGAATGCGACAGGCGCAGGGAATTTGGTAATATTTCCGTATTCACATTTCCGACTTCCGAATTCAGACAATCTGTCTTCCGTCCTCTGTTATCTTTCATCTGTTTTCTGTCCTCTGTCATCTGTTTTCTGTCATGGGAAAAGGAATCCAAAAATGAACTTAGATCCTGAATTCAAGAAACTCGCCATAAAGGGTTTCATAAAATTAGCTGTTTTTTTAGTGCTGATATCGCTTCTTTTCCAGTGTTGTCCGGATTCAGCAGGACCGCGGACAGGTGGTTATAAGTTCAGGCCCTTATCAATTCGTGAGGCACCCGGGATACGTCGGGGGAATACTGTTGTTTTTGGCATTGCCCCTGGTTTTAGGCTCTATAACAGGACTAATCCCGGCAGTTCTCAGCATGGTTATTTTAGTTATCAGAACCTACCTAGAAGACACCACGCTGCAAAAAGAGTTGCCGGGATATCAAAAATATGCAATGAAAGTAAAATATCGGCTTTTGCCCGGCGTATGGTAGATTTTCGCGATTTTTAGGATTAAAAGGAGCTCATTATGAACGATTTATTCGACCTGCAAAAAAAGGTGGCCATTGTTACGGGAGGAAACGGCGGGATCGGGAACGGAATCGCGCGGGGTTTTGCATCCATGGGAACAGATGTCGTCATCGTCGCCCGCAATTCGCAGAAAACAGAAGCAGCCGCCAATGAGATCCGGGAAGCGTTCGGGGTGCGTTGTCTGGGATTGCTGTGTGACGTCACCGACGAAACAGCGGTTAAACAGATGGCGGAAGAAGTACAGCAGGATCTGGGCCGTATCGATATCCTGGTCAACAATGCCGGCATCAACATTCGCAAGTTGCCGCAGGATTACGACACTTCCGACTGGGACCAGGTGCTGGCCGGAAATTTGCGCAGCGCCTTTTTGTGTTCCAAATCAGTCTACCCGGCAATGAAAGCCGGCGGCAGCGGAAAAATCATCAATATTGGTTCCATGACCTCTATTTTCGGGGGAGCCAAACTAGCACCCTACAGCGCCAGCAAGGGCGGCATCGTGCAAATGACCCGCAGCCTGGCCTGTGCCTGGGCTAAAGAAAACATCCAGGTCAATGCCATTCTACCCGGCTATATTGATACTGAATTGACAAGGCAGGCCCGCAAAGAGATCGAGGGGCTGAATGACACAGTGATTGCCCGCACGCCCACCGGGAGATGGGGCAAACCACACGACCTGGCGGGTACCGCCATTTTTCTGGCCAGCCCGGCTTCTGATTTTGTCACCGGAGTTGCCCTGCCGGTGGATGGGGGCTACTCAAGCAATCTATTATGACCTGAATCTTGCATGATAATTAATTGACGAGGCGGAGTAATTGCGGAGTAAGCAATGAGATTTTGAAAGCCTGCAACCTGTCAGCCTCTGATGACTCACGCAAAATTTAGACAAAGCCAAACGTCCAGCCAAATATTGTCAAATATTTGGCTGGGTTGCTTTAAATTTCCCTCCCTTTTGATTTTCAGAAACTTCGAATATCCCCACCGTTTTCATCCGACCTTTACTTAACTGAAATAATTAATAATTTACTCATCGTTATTTTAGGCCATTTAATACGATCCATTGACTCGGATAAGATCTGCAAATCGCAAATAATATTCAAAGAATAACGGCCGTCTTCCTCTTATAGGTCGTCCACAAAAATGTTGACGAGGCCATCGTCCTCCGTTACATAAATTTCTGAAGCAGGCCGTTTTCGACGATGCTTTGATGCTTTGACCCGGAGAGATATCGCGAGCATCCTTTTTAAAGCAATGGAAGCAGGTTTATGTTGGGTTTTGAGAAAGCCATGAGATGGAGTCTTCAGAAGGTGCCAATATGGTGCCTCCGGGGGGCCTGTATCCTCTTGGAGGCCTTTTGGGTGATGATGCCGATTCGCTTTAACCAAAAATGGAGGAGATCGTTATGTCTATCACAAAAAAGCGCGTGATGACTGTTTATAGCTGGCCTTCTATGGGCCTTTTTCTAGCCTTGGCGTTGCTCTTTGTTTCAATCCAGACGCAAGAAGCATACGCCGAAAGAAAGAAGGTTTCCGGCACCTGTAAAGTTCTTACTCAACTGACGCGAGTATCAATTCCCTGTGGTGGACCAGGTGCGTTTGTCCCCTTATGGGCTTGGCATTTAATGCTCAACAGTGACGACCCCGATTGGAATAACGTCCAACGATTCAGTTTCCAATATGATGACATTACTAAAGAACGATTTTTCAGAGGTTTTGGCGTTAATACTCACCCAAATGGGGATCAGACGTTCTTCCAATATAAGGGCAAAAGGGAGCCGATTGGTACGGGTCCATATGACTATACTTGGAAAATAGAAGGATTTTTCATAAAAGGTACGGGCAAATTCAAGGGGATTAAAGGCAGCATGGTAGCAAATGGAAAGACGTCGATGGCAGAGAAAACATGGGAGTGGGAAGCCGAATATGAGGTAAGGTAAGCGTTCGACTGAAGAGCAATGGTGGATTGACACCAAACAGTTGCAGGACGCGGTGGGTGTATATGAAAAGATGATCGAGCAGTGTTTAGGTTTCAGGTGTCAGCCCAGCAGCTGGCCGCGGAGCGGCCAGTTTGATCAAAAAAAGAAATTTTGAAAAAGCGAATAACGAATATCGAATAATGAATAACGAATGTCGAAGTAAGGCATTCTGTCTGTTTAATAAAAAGGACTGAGCAAAGCGAAACCACACTTCGAAATTCTGCGGTTCGATATTCGTTATTCTGCGGTTCGCTGTTCGAACTTAATCCAGCTTTCGAAGCTTATAATTGAACTCAAATGCTTAAATTCATGCGTGAAGTTTCATATAAGGTGTCAGGTTTCAGCAAACGAATTCGACCCGCTGTATCGCAGTCGCTCATGAAATGAACTTTCTTCCACCGGTGTTGACCTGCAGTTACAACCAAATCAGTGTTCAGGATTCGTTTTTTACTGACACCTGACACCTGAAACCTTGAACAAATTTTATCTATGGCAGAGCCGATCATCTCTGATCTAGCCCATGGGACCAGGTATTAAATGATAGAATAAATTCGGCTCATCAACCCAGCCTCTCATAGAATCTCTTGAACCCTGGTGCAAAATCCCATCCGTCCACAATGAACTCTACCACAGCGGGGGTACCCTTCTGATTCGCCTTTAAGGCCCTTTCAAGTGCGGATCGTATGTCACCCGGTCTTTCAACCCGTTCTCCGTAGCACTTGGAGGCCTCGGCCACCTTGATAAAATCGGGCTGGATGCTGAAGTCCGATGCGATAAATCGTTCTCCCCTCCTTTTTTGATTGAACTTTATCCATCCGAGGCTAAAGTTGTTCAAGACCACATAGGTGACCGGTGCCTCGTGTTGCACGGCAGTAGGGAGCTCCTTCATGAACATCTGAAAGGCCCCATCTCCCGTGACGCACACGACATTTTTCTCCGGCATGGCAAGCTTGGCACCGATGGCACCTGCTACCCCGAGTCCCATGCACGTCTGTTCACCGGGCGCCACACAGGCATTAATATCCAGGACCTTGTAATAAGGATAGTAATAAGACCACAGGTCCTGTGATCCGTTTTCATTTACGAGAATCGTATCTTTTCCGAAGACTTCGTTGAGTTCCCGTATCACCCGTTTGGTCTTGATGGGGACGGCATCGGAAAGACATTCGGCCTTCATTTTCTCTTCATATTCCTCCTTTGCCTTCAACAGCATATCTTTTCGACCATTGCCTTCAGCTTTTTCTTTCAAACGGTTCCGGAGTAAACCCGTCAAGTCCTGCAGTACCAGTTTTGCATCACCGACAATGGCGACATCCGGTATCCAGTTGCGTCCGATCTCGTGTGGGTCTATGTCTATCTGGATGTACTCCGCACCTTCAGGAAAAAACTGCCGTTCCCCGGACTGAAAATCTTCGTTGCGCGATCCCACGGTCATGAGTAAATCCGCATCCCCGTAAACCCTCTCTCCGACCTCTGTAAAATAAAGTCCCACGAGCCCTAATGCCAGGGGATGGTCCTCTGGGATGATTCCCCTGCCGCAGGGCGTGGTCATCACGGGAATGCTCGATAACTCCGCGAATTGTCTCACCTCCTCAAAGGCACGCGAACTCACGGCCCCGCCGCCTGCCACCACCAGGGGTCTTTTGACTTTCATCAGTAAATCAACGGCCGCTTCCGTATCTTGAGGATCTCCACAAGATCTGTGCGGATACCTGGATGGTACATATTCAGGACCCCTTGATTCCAACAGGCCGATGTCTTTTGGAACCTCTATGAAAACAGGCCCTGGTCTGCCATTAGCAGCCAGGGAGAAGGCCCGCCGCATGACCCATGGAACGCGTTCTGCTAAGGTTATACTTTCGGACCATTTGGTCACAGGTTTCATGATCGAGAGCTGATCGACTTCCTGAAATGCCCCCATGCCGGTGGTGGCGAGATTTGATGCGCTGCCGATGGCGATGATGGGAATACAGGCGGAGTGGGCTTCCATGAATCCGGGAACGAGGTTGGCCACTCCGGGTCCGCTGGAGCCGTAACAGACGCCCGGCCTGCCCGTAAGCCGCGCATAGGCCATCGCCATAAAGGGGCCTGAACTCTCCTCCCTTACCAGGACTGGTTTGATCTCCGGCGCATCGTAGAGGGCATCATAGAACAAATCTCCTCCAGGTAATCCAAATACATATTCGACTCGCTCAGCCCTCAGGGCATCAATAATGGCCTCCCATGTGTTCATTTTATAACTCCTTTTCTTCGTACAGTTAGTATTGATATCGAAATAATTGTTCTGCCACGTAGTGGCTGAGAATTTTTCATTTTCCGGCCTCTCTGCGGAAAATGAAAACTTAATCCTCTCTCTGCGCTCTCTGCGGCTCTGCGGTGAACATAATTTTGAATCAGATTCGGATTTTAATCCTTCGCAACATCAATCAGAAGTCCCACACCAATCAATGAGAAAGGCGGCATAGTCGACCGCCGTTTCCAGAACGTCCATAATATCGGCGTATTCGTTTTTCGCATGAGCCAATTTACTGTTGGCACCGCCGTAAACGATGCTTGGCATCCCGCCTTGATTGAAATAATAGCGGGCATCACAAGTGGCCATCATTCCCCCGATCTCGGGATTCCTTCCCAGAAAACGGAGGGTTTCCATCAAGGCGTCGGTCAAGGGATGGCTCAGAGGCATTTGATAGGGTTCGTTTTTCAGGCCATTGAATTCCACCCGGCAGTGGTCTTTCAACCAGGGATCACCGATTTTATCGATGACATCGAGGAACTCTTTCTCGACCGCTGCCATTGTTTTCATGGGGAGAAAACCGATCCCTCCATCCATGGTCACCGAGTCAGGAACGATGGAAAAGAAATCACCCCCCTTGATGATGCCCACATTCACCTGTCCGGGATATTCAAACTTCTCAAACAGCGGATAGCCTTTGCCTTCCTCGATCAATTTATCCTCGTATCTCACCAGGGCATCTATGATTTTTGCGGCTTTTTCGATAGCATTCACACCGTACCGCTTGTTTCCAAGATGGGCCTGTTTTCCCTCCACGTGGATTTTGAACTGAAGACATCCCCTGTTGGCAATATGAATGTTATGATCGGTGGGCTCCAGCACCAATACGCCATCCGCCCGAAATCCCTCCCTTACAAAGGCCAGGGCCCCGGCCATGCCCACCTCTTCTTCATTCGTGAGGTGGACCTCAAAATCCCCCAGGAGACGAACGCCGAGTGCTTGAAGTACCTTAACGGCCAGGAAAATTGAGACAATGGCCGCCTTGTCATCCGTAGCTCCCCGGCCATACAAACGATCCCCCTCGACTCTCGGCTCAAAGGCATTTTTCCAGTCTCCGGGCCCGACAACGTCAACATGAGCACAGGCGATGAGACTCCGCCCCTTCCCCTTTCCCTGCCAAAAAAAACGCGTTTGAGGGCGCCCCTCAAAGGGAACATCAATGCCGGAGGCAAACTTCGCGTCAGCACGAAGGGACTCCTTCATTGGAATGAGATAGGTCTCGCCCGCGAGTGCTGAAAATCTTCTGTGCAAGTTCCTCTGGGCTTTTCCTTCTTGCCCTGAAATACTTTGAATAGAAACGAGATCAAAGAGCATGCTTTTCGCCTCTTCTCGATATTTGAGCAAATTCTCTCTCAACGCAACACTCAGGGATTGCTCCGGCATCAGTTTCTCTCCTTTACAAATGGGGTCTCAAGACGTTAATGGCCTCCTCGATGACTAGGTCCTGATCTGGATGCTGATTGATCTCTGCTGAGATATACCCGGTATATCCGGCAGCCTTGAGCATACCAAGAATTTTTGCAAAGTCTAAATTACCCCTTCCCGGGGCGAGCCTGTTTGAATCACACACATGGACATGGGTAAGATAAGGCTGTGCATCTTTGAAGCTTCTTTCCATGGAAATGTCTTCGAGATTCATAGAAAAGATATCTGCCATTAACCTGAAATTTTCTCTCCCCATCCTTCTCACGACCGCGATTCCATCCTGGGTAGAATTGATATTGTTGCAAAAGATGTAGGGTACCGGCTCCAGGATTAGCATGACGCCTCTTTCCGCTGCGTAATCGGTGACTTCCTCAAATGCTGCGTACATCCAGGCCAGCGAGGTCTCCTTTGAAATTTCCATCGAAAACTGCCCCCGGAGTCTTCCGATGTTTACCTGGGCCCCAAAAGGCGAAGCGAAATCAATAATCTTCTTCATCCTTAAGATGGCTTCGGTCCTTATGGATTGATCCGGGTCCATGAAGGAAAGTCCGCCTTGCCCATAGACCTCGCCGGTGCAGAGTACCGGGATCTCTATGTCATATTCCCTGGAAAGCTGTTCCACCCTGTCAAGATCCACAAAATCCGGGTCCAAGATCATCAGTTCTGCCCCGTCATATCCCAACTTTCTAAGCTTATGGAAGGCTGTTTCCATATCCCCCTGATAGGCCGTGACTTTCTCGTCGATACGAAGTTCGGCGGTCGCAACAAAGTAACTGAGTTTAATCGTGCCCTCTACCATTATCTCTCCTTTTAACGCAACCCGGACAAGCCGGGATTGAATATTGAGAATTTGTGGTATCGCTTCCTGCCGAATGTCGTAGCCCACAACCGGGAACCCTGCATGGATAAACCTTTTTGCAGTTGGCATGCCCATGCGTCCCAAACCGATGATTCCAATTGCATTCATATCTAACAATCGGATTTTGAAATAAATTCCTTGACATTCGAATACTCAAATAATAATTAAATTTCAAGCCATATCTTCATCCCCCGAACTTAGGGGTTCACCCCAATTGGAATGGAGGAATGATGGGTTTAGAGGAATTAAAAACCTTTAACCATCTGATTTTATCCGTTTTTCTACCCACTATACCAATCTTCCATTATTCCAACATTCCAATATTCCATGAGTTAGGAAAACGGTTACAGCTTCATTTTAGTGAAAGGAGGGAACAGAGTCATGAAAGAGAAAAAAATTACAAGACGCCAGTTTCTAGCCACCACGGCTGCCGCCACTGTCGCAATGTCCGTGGGACCGTGGGTCAAAACATCTCACTCTGCCGGGAAATTATCTGTTTTTCTCTGGGACCACTGGATCCCCGGCGCCAATGTTGTTTCCCGCAAACTCATCATGGATTGGGGCAAGGCCAACGGGGTCGACGTCAATGTAGATTATGTTACCTCGCGCGGTGACAAGAATCTGATCACCATTGCTGCCGAATCCCGGGCCAAGACCGGTCACGATATCATGGATCTTCCTACCCTGTATACAGCGCTATATAAAGACGACCTGGAGCCCATGGACGATTTGGTCAGACAGATTACATCCGCATACGGCCCGGTGACGCCCGATGCCGAGTATTCCGGAAAAGTGGATGGAACCTGGTATTCCGCACCGGGTCCCATTGGTACGCATCTGTATCCCATGGTCTCCCGTCTGGACCTCTGGAAGGAGCACGCCGGTGTCGATCTCAAAAAGATATTTCCGGCCGGCCCCGATCGGGATCCAGCGCTGGTAAAATCCTGGAACTACGATAACTTTCTGGAAGGGTGCAAAAAGCTGCACGCCGCCGGTTTTCCCTTTGGCGGTCCGCTCGGGTCTCAAAGCGACGCCCAGGATTGGACGGGCGCCCTGTTTATGTCCTTCGGTTCCACGGCCGTGAATGCGAATGGGGATATCGTTTTCGATTCCGATGAGACACGGGCCGCTTTGGAATATATGAAAGAGCTGTGCGAATACATGCCAAAAGAGGTCTATGCCTGGGACGACGCCTCAAACAACACGTGGATTATCTCGGGCCGGGGTTCGGCCATCCAGAACCCACCCAGTGCCTGGAGGGTGGCTGTACGTGATCAAATCCAGACGGCGTCCAAACTCTGGCACCACGACACACCGGCCGGTCCGAACGGGCGGTTTCGCGGCTCCTTGACCCGTATGAATGGGGTCTGGAAATTCAGTAAAAACAAGAGCGCGGCCAAAGACCTGCTTCTCCATCTGTTGCAGAAGGAACAGCAGGACATACTGATTGATGCCGCCATAGGCTATGATATCCCGCTCATCAAGTCGTTTAATACACATCCGGTGTGGAAGTATACCGGTCCGCCTGACGGTACCCTGTATAACTACCCGCCGCAGGGTGATGAGGTCCGGATGATTTGCGGGTATCCGGCGCCGGCTACTGTTTCCGCCGCGATATACGACCAGGATCTGTACCCGAACACGGTCGGCAAGGTGACCCAGGAGGGAAAATCTATCGACGACGCCATCAAATGGGCAGTCAATGAGTTAGAAGGCTTTATGCGAGCTTAAATTTCTTCGAAAAATGCCGCTAATGTGAGGACAGGGCAGCAGCTTTTCTGCTGCTGCCCTGAAACCCATCCAGGATCAAAGGGATTCAATAGTCTTGTTGAAATGTAGGTTCGTTGAGGTGAAAACATGAGCCAACCTGCCGTTCAGGAGCAGGCCGCCGGGTCTGAAGCAGCGGCCAACATCGGCACGCTGTTCACGAAGTTCCGGAAGTTTCTTCGGCGAAGACCCACGCTGGCTTTCCTCCTCTGCGCACCGCTGCTGGCGCTCGTTATCGGCCTGATCGTCTATCCATTTTTCTATTCGATCTGGTTGAGCCTGTTGAACAAGAAGGAGACGCGCTTCGTCGGGTTGGCAAACTATCTTTTCCTGCTCAAACGAGACACCTTCTGGATGGTCGTGCGCCAATCCGTGCTGTTTACCCTGACTGCGGTGTTCTTTAAGGCTTTGATCGGCTTTATCATGGCACATCTGATCGATGTTGTGCCGTCCCATCGACAGCGCATCTGGCGTGGTCTGGCTCTGATTCCCTGGGTCATGCCCCCCGCCCTGAGCACGCTGGGCTGGTGGTGGATCTTCGATCCCAGCCACAGTGCCTTCAACTGGATCCTCCACACGTTTTTCGGCACGTCGGTCCCCTGGTTGAGTGACCCCAACTGGGCGCGGTTCTGCGTGATTCTTGTGAACGTCTGGTTCGGAGCCCCCTTTTTCCTGATCATGTATCTGGCCGCGTTGAAATCGGTACCGGCAAATCTCTATGAGGCTGCGGCTATCGATGGGGCCAGCGCCTGGCAGAAACTGATCTATATTACGATACCGATGCTGCGAAACATCATCGCCATCACGATGCTGTTTTCGACGATTGTCACCTTTGCCAACTTTGATATTGTCAGAGTATTGACCACGGGTGGACCCCGCAATACCACTCATCTGTTCGGCACATACTCCTTCAGCCTCGGAATTCTGTCGGGAGATATTCCACTGGGAGCTTGTGTTTCCCTGTTCATGTTTCCCGTACTGGCGGTTGCGGCTTTCTTTATCCTTCGCAATGTCCGGCAGAGAGTGAGAGAGTCATGAAGCGCAAAGCATTCTCTTTCAGTACTATCCAGCAGAACCGGAGGTGGGCGCTGATCCTGGCCTACGTCTTTTTGGTAATATTCATCATTTTTTTCCTGTTTCCCCCCTATTACATGCTTGTGACCTCTTTTAAGACCAATCAGGAAATATCGAGCATAAAAGGCATTCCCTGGATCATCAACCAGAAACCAACGCTGTATCACTACAAGAATCTGCTTGCAGAGACGCAATTCCTCACCTTTTTCAAGAATACCGTTATCGTCACCATTTTTACGGTGGCAATCTCGATGACGATCAGTATCCTGGCGGCATACTCTTTGGCCCGCATGCGGTTTTTTGGATCGGGGGTACTCGCTACAGGGGTCTTTTTGACCTATCTGGTGCCGGAAACCCTATTGTTTATACCGTTGTTTAAAGTGCTTGGGTGGTTGGGGCTGTTGAACTCCAAATGGGCACTGGTGCTGGTATATCCCACCCTGGCCGTGCCGTTTTGTACGTGGATCATGATCGGTTATTTCGGCTCCATCCCCAAGGCGCTGGATGAAGCGGCCTTGATCGACGGTGCCAGATGGTATCAAATGCTCTTCCAGGTCTTTATTCCAGTGGCAATGCCCGGCATCATCGCGGCCACCATCTTTGCCTTTACCATCTCCTGGGCCAATTTTCTCTATCCGCTGGCGTTTGTTTACAGCAATGAAGAGATGGTCTTGACCGTCGGCACCGTTACCACCCTGATTCGCGGGGACGTGTATCACTGGGGCGGGCTGATGGCAGGGGCGCTGTTGGCCGCAGCCCCGCCGGTCATCATCTACGCTTTCTTAATGGATTATTACATTTCCGGCTTGACGGCCGGGGCGGTCAAAAATTAAACCAGTTTGGAGATCTAAGGTGTCAAACGTACGTTTAGAAAATGTTTGTAAATATTTCGGCGATGTCGAGGCGGTTTCATCCTTTCATCTGGATGTTGAAGATAAGGAGTTTCTGGTGCTGCTGGGACCGTCGGGATGCGGCAAATCAACAACATTGCGAATGATCGCGGGCTTGGAAGAATTAAGCGAAGGCAATATTTACATCGGTGATAAATTGGTCAACGACATGCCGCCCCGGGATCGCGATATCGCCATGGTATTTCAGGACTACGCGTTGTATCCCCATATGACGGTTCGTCAGAATATGGCCTTTGGACTGAAGCTCAGAAAATTTCCCAAGTCCGAGATCAATCAGCGGGTTGACGAGGCGGCAGAGATATTAGGTATCCAGGAGCTTTTGGATCGCAAGCCCAGAGAGCTGTCCGGTGGTCAACGTCAGCGGGTTGCCGTGGGGCGCACCATCGTGCGCAAGCCGGCCGTATTTCTATTTGACGAGCCCTTGAGCAACCTCGATGCCAAGCTGCGGGGCCAAATGCGGGCCGAGCTTTCCAAACTGCACGATCAGTTAAATACCACCATCATCTATGTCACCCATGACCAGGTCGAAGCCATGACCATGGGAACCAAAATTGTTATCATGAAGGATGGCGTGGTAAATCAGGTGGGTACACCGATGGAGATATATGACTTTCCGGTCAATAAGTTCGTGGCTGGATTTATCGGCAATCCGGGAATGAACTTCCTGCCGGCCAGAATTGCCCCAAAGGACTCAACCCTCTATGTGGATGCCGGCAGCTTTCAGCTTCTGATTCCACCTGAGAAACATTCGTATCTGCAAAGTAAAGCCGAACGGGAAGTGATTCTCGGCATCCGTCCCGAACACCTCCAGGATGTCGCTTTCCCGGATGACAGTAAAATTACCGATTCCTTCAAGGCGGTGGTTGAGGTGGTGGAAACCCTGGGCGCTGAGGTGCAACTCGATGTGGTCTGCGGTGAGCACAATCTGGTGGCCCGGGTGGATCCCAGGACAACGGCCAAACGTCACCAGGAAAGAGAGTTGGCCGTGAACATGGACAAAATCCACATCTTCGAAACAGAGCCACCGAACCAAAGAGTTAAGACTGAAGAACGTTAATATTAAGAACGTTCCGGGTTCAGCGTTCAAAGGTTCAGAGGTTGAGGGTTCAGCGCCGCCGCCGGCCAAAAAAATAGCCGGTCAAATCGAGAAAGAAACTCTGAAAAAGCGAATCCTCCCGAGGCGGATAAATATCGAATATCGAATAATGAATGTCGAATGTCGAATGTCGAATGTCGAAGGAATGCATTCTGTCTATTTTATAAAAAAGGCTAAGCGAAACGATTCCATCCTGCGACATTCGATATTCGATATTCTGCGGTTCTGCGGTCAATAGATCACGTCTTCAGCGTGATTCGCTTTTGGTGAAGTTTCATACAAGCGGTTAAAGATTCAAGGGATTACGATAATTATCATACTCCGGGTCCTTTCAACCCGGATTCTTTTTTTGGGGAATCATGATGCGGGAAGGCGAAAAAGCAGGAAACATAGTCAATCTGGATTTACGGCCTGATTGGTTACAAATTATCCGAATTAGTGGAGAACCTCCGTCATGATCCGCTTAACCGTCTATTTCGAACCACCTGATGATTTTATTGCGCGTTTGAGCAATATTTCAGATAACATCAAAATCAATGTTTGCACCAATCGTGATGATTTGAAATTTTGTCTGCCGCAGACGGAAGTATTGGTTACACTATTTTTCTGGCCGGATGCAGAAATGATCGGGCTTGCGCCAAATCTTAAATGGATACAGGCCCTGACCGCCGGGGTTGATTTATTTCCTTTAGGTGAAATCAAAAAGCAGGGTATTCTTCTGACCTGCGGCCGCGGGATTCATAAGATATACATAGCGGAATACGCCATCGCCGCGATGATCAATCTGGCCCGCAATTTTCATCTGATGTTCAACAACCAGCTCAAAGCTAAATGGGATCGCTCGGTGCCGCAAGATGAGATCCACGGGCGTGTGGCGGGCATTATCGGGTTGGGCAGCATCGGCCAGGAAATCGCACGTAAGGCGTCGGTCCTGGGCATGCGGGTCATCGGTGTTAAAAACAGCCCCCAGCCACTCGAATGGGTCGATCATGTCTACGGTCCGGCCGAAATGAAAAAAGTTTTCAAGCAAAGTGACTATGTGATCAATCTGTTGCCGGGTACACCCACAACCAGGGGCCTGATTGATAAAGAACTGTTCAGTTCGATGCGCAGCTCAGCCTGCTTTATCAACCTGGGACGAGGATCCACCGTCAATCAGGCCGACCTGATCGATGCCCTCCAAACCAAAACGATCCGTGCCCTGGTCAGCGATGTATATCAAAAAGAGCCATTGCCGGAAGACAGCCCCCTGTGGCATCTGGACAACGTGATTCTCACGCCGCATATTGCCGGCGTCTCACCGCAATATCTCGATCGCGCACTGGAAATTATCCGGCATAACCTGCAGGTCTATGTCAGCCGGTCGGGCGAGATGATTAATGTGGTGGATCAAACGCTGGGTTATTGACCAATTCTGTTGCTTTTACACTACAGAGATAGGAGGTAAATGTCAGATTCCCACTATCGTCAATATTTACACAGAACTGCGTAGTATAGTCCATTTGCCCGGAACCAGGTAATCGATATTTTACCCCACTTTTCAAAAAACCTGATATTTTCAGGTTTTCCATAAAATATCCACAATTTTGGTGATTTTCGGATTTCAATACAATATCCAAAATTCTGACCAGCGTATTAGTCTGTGTATAGTAGCCGAAACCCATTCACTTACAAGTTTTTTGATCGCGGCAAAATAATCTTCGATGGAAAAACAACTGATTGATTATGCTTGGCATAGGTGGCGGGCGACAATCATAAACAAAGGATTCCAAAACACTAATGGCTGGATAACGCACTACTTTTCACAGCTGCAAAGTTATCTCTCCCCCATCTTCATGCCGTTTTCAGCCCCTTAATCTTTTGCTCAAAGGAGGGATTGCAGCGTATCTCTTTTTCACATGAGTTTCTCAAGAGTAATTCTGGTTGCCCATCTAAAAAATATCATTACATATTTACCTCCTGCTAAATACATCCCCACCAAAAAAATCAGATGTGCTGTTATAAGCAAGAGGGGGCCGCCTATGATAATTAGCAAAGGCTCGTGCCAGTATACAGAAAAAGCTCCGATCAACCCTACCGCTGGCCAGCCAATGATGTAGCTACAGCACATTAGAAAGATCCCTAAAAAATTTTGAACTGTTGGTTTCTCTTTGAATGCACTGAGGTCTGCACCATCATTAATGACTCTGCTTGCAAATTTGGTTTTTGCGATGCGGTTTGCTAATTTTTTAATTATGTCCAATAAATACAACCTTACAGAAAAATTTACGATAAACCTAGCATTTTCTCAGGTCTATGAAAAAAGTGCCGAAAAGGATTGTCAAATGTGTATGCTAACCACCACGGACAAATATGGTCGCCCATCCAGAGAGTCCTCGATCGGGCGTTGGTGGTTTCCCGAATGTAATAAATCAGGACGGGGCTTAAACAAAGCCTTACCAGATGGTTGATCCTCCGTCCACCAGCAATGTCTGGCCTGTGACATAACTGGATGCGTCGGAGGCCAGAAATATGGCCGCTCCGACCAGATCCTGCGGGTCTCCGACACGCGCCATGGGGATGGAATCGATGCGCTCCTGCAGATCAGCGGGATTGTCTTCGAAATATTTTCGGTTAAGCTCGGTGATGGTGGGTCCGGGGCCAATGGCGTTGACATTGATGTTGTGCCTGGCCCATTCCAGGGCCAAACCACGGGTCAAATGGGAGACACCCGCTTTGGATGCCGCATAAACCACCCGTCCGGCCTGGATAACTTCCGAGACATTGGAAGAAATGTTGATAATCTTGCCCCGGCCCCGTTTGATCATTTCTTTACCGACCAGCTGGCAGCAGAAGAAAAGACCTTTCAAATTAATATCCATAATGTAGTCATACTGCGTTTCGCTAAATTCCTCCACCGGTCCGCGGTCGATGACGCCGGCACTGTTGACGAGAATATCGATGCGCCCGAAATCTTCCACCACCCGGGTCACCAGATTTGCCACTGAAGATTTTTCGGACACATCCGTTGAGACCGCTGTTGCCTTGAAACCTTTATTGCTGATGGTCAGCGCCGCTTTCTGCCCGGCGTCAGCATTGCGGTTGGCAATGACGACCGCCGCCCCCGCTTTGGCCAGCCCCCCGGCAACGGCAAAACCGATTCCCCGGTTGCCGCCCGTGACAATTGCAACCCGTCCCTTAAGATCGAAAAGTATCATGGTTCCGCCTCCTCTCTTTTCTGCAATGGAAATTTGTGTGACGTTTATATTAATGGTTCATAATTGGGCGGCGGATGCGTGTCAATCTTAAACATTATACCCTTAAGATTTATTTATTTGCTTTTTATTCAAAAAAATTGACTTGGGATGTATTCACAATTTTCTTTCAATTGAATATTTTCGATTGAATATTGAGCAATTCAGGTATTATTATGATTTAAAAAAGGACAGAGCGAAGCGACATCAACTCCGCCTCCGGCGGATCAGTTTTCAACCTTCAATTCCGGCTTGTCCGGATATTGACCTATCATCCCTATCATGTTAAACCATTCGCGGTAGGGATTTGAGTCAGACCACCTTCATCCCTCCGGACCATAGGCTCTACCGGCCGATGTCTGGAATTGTCCATTGAATATTGAATCGTTAGGGAAGTGCTTCGCTCCTTAATTTTTCGACAAGTCTTCTTAAAATTGATCCGCCGGAGGCGAACCTTGAATATTCATTATTCAATCGAAAATATTCAATTTTTATAAAAAGGGGGCGACATCATGAAAGCAATGGTAACAGAGACATTTGGCGGGCCTGAGAGCTTTCGCTGGCAGGAATGGCCGGACCCGGAAATAAAACCAGGTGAAGTACTCATCCGTATCCAGGCCATAACCGTCAATCCGGTCGACTACAAAATGCGGGCCGGTCATCTCCCGATTCCGCTGCCGGATGTTCTGGGGCGCGATGTGGCGGGCACGGTTGAGGCCGTCGGAGAGGGCGTGACCGAATTTCATTCCGGTGAGGAGGTCTTTGCTGTACTGTTTGGCCCCCGCAGCAACGGCGCCTATGCCCAGTATGTCAGCACACCGGCACCGTTTGTGTGTCGAAAACCCGAAGGGCTTACTTTTCAGCAGGCGGCCTGCCTGGGTGTCGCCGGGATGACTGCCTATGATGCGGTGGTAAATAAGGCAAAAATACAAAGCTCCGACACAGTACTTGTGGCAGGAGGGGCCGGGGGTGTCGGCAGTTTTGCAATTCCCCTGATCCGATATGGCGGTGCGGCATCGATCATCGCTACCGCCGGCAGTGATGAAAGCACCGAACATCTTTTTCATACAATGGGTGTCGCTGTCGACCACATTTTGCCTTACAAAGAACTCAGCATGCAGGAAATTAAAGACCGGGTGCGGGAATTAACCGCCGGTCAGGGAGTATCAGTTGCTTTTGATTTTGTGGGCGGCGATATGAAAAAACTTTGTTTTGATGCCGCCGCCTTTGACGGCCGTATAGTCAGCATCGTAGAAGAGCCTGCCGATTTCGATTTTAACATATGGCGCGCCGACATCAGTCCGTTTTTCGCCAAATCAGGGACCTATCATTTTGTTGCTTTGAGTGCCAGAGCCCGCAACGGTGGTCCGCAGGATTGGGTTGTCTACCCCCACATGATGAGCAATCTGGCCTCCCTGGTTGAAACGGAAAAAATAATTCTGCCCAAGGCAACGGATTTGGGGCAACTGTCTGAAGAGACGATCAGCAGGGCGCATTCGCTATTGGAAGCGGGTCACATGAAAGGCAAACTGGTGCTATCTGTGGGATAGGACTGGCACCAATTCAATGAAAACAAAAGGGCACTCCTCGTTCTTCGAAGAATGCCCTTTTTACTCGGAATCGAAAGTTAGATCAAGGTGACATTTGCAGCGGCAGGACCTTTTTGTCCTTGCTCTATATCAAATGAAACCTGATCGCCTTCATTGAGGGATTTAAAACCGCTAGCGTTAATTGCCGAATGATGAACAAACACATCCGACCCGTCTTCCTGCTCAATGAAACCGAACCCTTTGCGGTCATTAAACCACTTAACAGTTCCTTTAGTCATAATAACATTCTCCTTTCATATTATTTTCAACGTCGCAAACTGGAGGATGTCACTCTGACAAATGAATAATGCCTTCAGAAAGAAACCGTCACGATTTAATATACCGGGACTTAATTGATTGAAAGCAAGATAAGGCTCCGTTAAGCCAATAGCAAGCTATTTATTGATTTTATCCTTTAATCCCTCAATCCCTGAATTCCTCAATTTGGCGCTAATAAATAAAAAGAGTGCCCAATAAATTGACTCATTTTAAGTGATAATTACGAGGTCCGAATTAAGCTAAATCTTGTATTTTAACCAGTTCGTTTACGTGCCTGGCAATGGCCAGACTGCCGGTTAACCCGGGACTGTCGATACCCAGCAAATTCAGGCAGCGCCTTTCATCGTCACTGAATTCAATAACCCAGTCCTGATAGCCTGCCAGACGGGCCTGGATGCCTGTCTGGTGGGGCATTAGATCACCTTCCTGCAGACCGGGAAAAAACGACCGGACCTGATTGAAAAACACTTCCTGCGGCTGATAGGCGCCGCCGTATTCATCCTTGTGCTGTGCCGGCCGACTCAGCGGGCCCACGGTAACTTCCGGTCCGATGGGACTGTTTCCTTTGTTATCGATGGTCAACGTGGGTGTCAAATGCACCCCGACCGAAAAATAAGTGCCCTGCGGCGTGATAAATTGACGGGGGGTGGGATAGACGTTCATGCCCTGCAGCATCAGATCTTCTCTTTTGGTGCGATAAAATTTCATGGTTTCGCTTCTGACCGGATCAATCTGATAGGCTGAAGCGGGCTGTACCAGACGAGCCACTTCGTCAGCATACAAACCGGCAGCGTTAATCAGCAGTTTTGTCAGGAAGGTATCGCGGGCGCCGTCGCGGTATTCGATTTCCACCGCCAAGCCTTCATTATGAGCCTTGATGCCTGCGACCTGGGTGCTGGTTAAAAACTGCGCTCCGTTTTCAGCGGCTAAAAGATGCAGTTTGTGCACCAGAACCGTCGGATTGATGATACCGGATGTCGGCAGGCGCAAAGCGGCCGCGGCCCGTACACAGGGCTCGAGTTCAGCGGCCCGGACACCGGTCACCAGTTGCACGGGGACGCCATTCTCTATAGCCCTTGCGCGATAAGTTTCAAGGACGGCCGTTTCCTCATTATTGGCGGCCACCACCAGTTTGCCGGTTTGGCGGAACGGTACCCCGTGCTGCTCGCAGAAGCGGTAAAGCAGGGTGTTGCCTTCGGCGCAGAGGCCGGCTTTGAGGGGACGCCTGGACCGGTCGTAGTAAAGACCGGCATGAATCACGCCGGAGTTGCGTGAAGACTGGTTTTCACCGCGGGTGATACCGGAATTTTTCTCAATTACAAAAATTTCCCGGCCGGCTTGCGCAAGCTCTCTGGCTACCGCACAACCGATCACCCCCGCACCGACAATTGTGATATCAACCTCAGCCGTCATTTATCCCCCAGAGACAAAAATCATGTTAATGGTAATGTGCTGGAGATACACAGCTCGCTGGGTTGTCATCATCGTCCTCGTCGTCGTGCTCGTTCTCGCAATCGATAAATTGAGTTTTTGAAGCACCATGCAAAACGGATCGAGAACGAGCACGACGAGGACGACAAACAGTCTACAAGCCTCAGTATTTATTGATGGACAATGCCCAGCCTACAATAAAGAATTTTTCCAATGTTAGGGTCAACTTAATCAACCCAACCGACTTATTCAACTCAAAAACTCCAAAAAACCTGTTAACAGCCTAAATTGCAAGGTCTTAGTATGCTTGACAACTCCATATCGAATCAGCTAAGTTACTTTGGTCTCTGATAAAATGCAATGTTTTGTTGGGTCGGGCTTTCAACTTCTAATAACGAATAACAAATAACGTTTAACGCCTAATTGAGTCTTTTTCGCTCAATTAGGGTATTTATACCTGAATTTTGCACGAGTCGGAGGATTTCATGCAATATTCAGGTAATAACCCTGTACTGTTGGAAGGAGGAGAAATGAAACGAAAAGGTTTTATCGTATTGGCCCTACTCATGGTGTCGGTTTTTCTGATCACCTCAGCACCCCAGGCGGAACAAAAATTTCTGCGCATGTTTTCAGGCCCCGAAGGCGGATCCTGGTATCCCCTCGGCTCGGCCATGATGAGCATCGTCGAAAAAGGCACGGGGATTTCATCATCCAACGGTCCCGGCGGCGGTGTGGGCAACTGCAAAGCCGTCAACGGTGGCCGGGCCGATCTGGGCTGGACTTACACCCACACCGCTTTCAATGCTTACAACGGCCGGGGTAAGTTTGACAAAAAAAGCACCAACCTGCGGCATCTGATGTCGCTGTATCCCGGCGTTTTTCAGATGGCGGTGCCGAAATCCAGCAAAATCAATTCGGTGGCCGACCTCAAGGACAAGCGCATCGTCCCCGGCAAGGTCGGTTTCTCGGGGACCGTCATCGCGGAACTGGTCTTAAAAGCCCACGACATCACCTTTGACAGCATCAAGAAAAACGGCGGATCGATCAGCTATGTAGGTTACTCTGACTCGGCCGCCCTCATGAAAGACGGCCACAGTGACTGCTACATGGCCGTGACCTCCTGTCCCCAATCAACCATTATCGACCTGAACTTCCGACCGGGTGTACGTTTTCTGCCCGTCGACAAGCAACACATGGACAAAATCCTGCAAATGGAACCCGGCCTGATGGCAACTGTTGTTCCCCAGGGTGCCTATAAAGGCCTGGCAGCCGACGTGCCGGCGGTCGGTACCGTGACTGCTATTGTAATTCACAAAGACGTATCCGACGATCTGGCCTACAAAATAGTCAAAACCCTGTATGCCAACTGGCCCGAGCTGGCCAAGGTCAAAAAGAAGGCGATCGAGGATTCCAAGCCCGAAAAGGCCCTGCAGGGAGCCCGCATTCCCGTGCATCCGGGTGCAATGCGCTACTACAAAGAAATGGGATTTGCCCAATAATACCCCGCGGAAAGTCCATAATAGCATAACAATGGATTCGACTAATTGTGCTCCGATGGGCAAGATACTGGATACTGGATACTTGATGCTGGACATAGATAAGCCCCTTAGTTGCAACGTTGGGGTAAGGAATACATCCATTTAACATCGAGTATCCAGAGACCAGCATCCAGCATCAGCTCTTCGAAGGCTGTTTAGACTGCTATGCATTTTAACCGCAACAAACTTACACTATATTAACAACCAGTATTGAAAGGATTAGAGGAGCACCCGAGTTGACTACTGAAGCTCAAAAGCTTGAATACCAGGAAGAAAAAAAAGAAAGTGTTCTGGAGTGGCTGATCAGGCAGAAGAAGGGCGTATTCCACTACCCCCTGGAATTAGCCATCTGCTTTTTATCGATTGCCTTAAGCATCTACCATCTCTTTGTGGCTTACGCCGGTTCGTTGGAGGCCCATGCTTTTCGCTCAACCCACCTGGCGTTTGTGTTGATCCTTTGCTTTTTGATGCGTCCGCTGGGCCGCGAAAAATGGACGGATCCTAAAAATGGATGGTTTGCGGTGGATCTGCTGTGTGCCTTTTTGACGTTGGCCGTTCAGGTCTATACCCTCTGGGATCTGGAAGCATTCATCTTCCGCCGCGGTGATCTGAATCAGCTCGATATCTATGCCGGCACCATCATGCTGATTTTGCTGCTCGAGGCCACCCGGCGGGCGGTGGGATGGGCGATGGTGGTCATTGCCGGATTTTTTTTGCTGCAAACCGCCTTATCGGATCACTTTTTCGGCATATTCTACGGTCCTCCCAGTTCCTGGTTTACCATAATCGATTATCTTTTTATGCGGGAAAACGGTATCTACAGCATTCCCCTGATGGTCATGGCCACTTACATCTTCCTGTTCATCCTTTTTGGGGCCATCCTGGTACGATCCGGGGCCGGTCGCTTTTTCATCAATGTCGCCCTGGCTCTTACGGGAAGCAAGGTCGGCGGACCAGCCAAAGCGTCAGTGCTCAGTTCTTGCCTGATGGCTTCGGTTTCCGGCTCGGCCGTAGCCAATGTGGTCACCACCGGCAGCTTTACCATACCGCTGATGAAACGCATCGGCTACCGCAACTATTTTGCCGGTGCGGTGGAAGCCTGCGCCTCCTCCGGCGGTCAGATCATGCCGCCGGTGATGGGGGCAGCGGCGTTCGTTATCGCCGAGTTTCTCAACATGCCCTACCTGCAGGTGGCTGTGGCCGGTATATTTCCGGCCCTGATCTATTTCTTCTCGATCTTCGTCATGGTTCATTTCGAGGCCCGCAAGCGAAACCTGGCAACGATCTCAGCGGCCGAGCTTCCCAGCTTCAAAGCAGAGGTCAAGCGCGGCGGGCACCTGTTTCTTTCGATCGTCATCATAATTGCCCTGCTGATTATCGGCTACACCCCCATGTTTGCAGCCTTCTGGGCCATCATTTCGATCCTGGTGTTAAGCTTTCTGCGCCCGGAAACGCGCATGAGTCCGGTAGATATACTCAGTGCCCTCGAAGAAGGGGCTCGGATGGCGGTTGCGGTTTCCGTGGCCTGTGCTGCGGCAGGCGTGATCATCGGCTGCGTGTTCGTATCCGGCCTGGGTCTCAAATTCACCACCTTGATTGTCACGACCGCCGGCGGCATTCTGCCGATCGCGCTGATTTTGACCATGTTTGCCTCCCTGATACTGGGCATGGGGCTCACCACAACCGCCGTCTACATCACCCTGGCGGCCCTGGTCATACCGGCCCTGACCAAGATGGGAGTTGAACCCATTGCCGCTCATTTTTTTGCCTTTTACTTTGGCCTGGTATCGGCCATCACACCGCCGGTGGCACTGGCGTCGTTTGCCGCGGCCGGCATCGCCGGTTCCAACCCCATGCAGACCGGATTCCATTCCCTGCGGTTGGGGATTGCCAAATATATCCTGCCATTTGTTTTCGTCTATGCCCCGGGCATGGTCTTTGTCGGCAGCTGGAACCAAATTCTCCTGGCTGTCGTCGGGGGCTTTGCCGGAATCTATGCCCTGACCATCACTACTGAAGGCTGGTGCATTTCCAGGGTCGCCTGGCCGGCGCGACTTCTGATGGGCTTCTGCGCCCTGCTGTTTTTTGTTCCCGGCCTGAAGCTTGCCGGCATCGGTCTGAACCTAAACCTGCCCCACTGGCTAACCCATCTTTTGGCCTGGATGCTGCTGACCGGTTTTACGCTCACGCACCGCGCAGGTCAGCGCAAACTCACCAAGGAGGCACCGGCATGAACCTGCAACGCATAATTCAGTGGCTGCTTCTGGCCCTAACCGCCGCCCTGCTGATGTTCCTGAAATGGCTTCACATAGGCGTCACCAATTATAATGTTTTTTTATTGATTCTGATCGGGTGGATTTTGGTGCTGGTAATCGCCTTCCGCGCCCTGACAGCAGACCAACGAATCAAAGATTGATGATTTATGTACAGTCTTGCCGCACCAGGGTAGTTGACTGCATCCAGGAGTATAGAGAGGTCTGCAAATTCCAAATTCCAAACCACAAATAACAAACAAATCACAATGACCTAAATCCGAATTACAGAACTATCCATCCTTTTCTAAAGGGGGTAAGGCCTACAGGCCGGAGGGTAGACACTACGGCTCGGAGAGGGAATTTTTTGATCATTGAGTATTGGAATTTGAAATTTATTTGTTATTTGGTGCTTGTATTTTGGGATTTTTAAAGCAAGTAACCCCTATTCTGATCCAATATATGAGGAGCTTCATAGAATGTTCGTAAACATGGGTAGAATATTTCAGCAGACTGCGTTACGGTTTGCTGACTATCCTGCTGTAATCAATGTCGAACGGGACCGTCGCTTTACCTACGCCCGGATGCACGAACTCACTAACCGGCTGAACAATGTCCTGAAGCAGGGCTTTGGTCTCAAGCGGGGTGATTTTTACGCCACAATTCTGGACAACGACAACATGGCCCTGTTTCACCCCTGGATGCTGAAAAGCCCGGTGGGCGCCGTGTGGATCGATGTACGGGATTCAGTCGGCGAACAGATCAGCCGGATTGACCATGTTGAGCCGAAGCTCGTTTTTCTCGAAGCAAGACTGCTGCCCGCACTTTCCGAACATCAGCGGGACAGCAAAATACCCCTGGTTGTCATGGATCCTCCTGAAAAATCCCATCCGGGGGTTTACTATTTCTGGGATCTGGTGGAGCTGGCTGCACCGGACGAAGTAGAGGAAGAGTTCGCTGCCGATAAGGCATCCGAACACATCAGTGTGCTGCGCTTTACCGGCGGAACCACCGGGACTGCCAAATGCGCTCAATATACGCTTGCCAACCTGTGGACCTGGGGCTGCAACCCGGCCCACTATTACGAAACATTTCCTTTCGAACATCCCCGCGCCTTGTTTTTCTCTCCGCTGCATCATGCGGCCTCCGGCTCGGTTGTTATACCGGTGCACATCAAAGGCGGCACGGTGGTCACGCTTAACGGCGCCGAACCGGAAGCTATCGGTCGGGCCATTGAAACCCATCAAGTGGACATGATCTATGCCGTGCCGACCGTACTCTACCGCATGCTCGAGATGGACCTGCCCCGCAAGCACGACCTCAGCAGTCTGAAAACGATCCGTTACGGCGGGTCACCGATCTCCCCTGCCAAGCTGGAAATACTGCTGGAGCATTTCGGGCCAATATTCGTCCAAGGTTATGGATCCACCGAATGCTGGCCTTCGGTCACCATTCTGGGCCGCAATGACCATAGCACGCATACGCAGAAACAGATCGACCGGTTGCTGTCGGTGGGATGCCCCATGCCCGGACAGGAAGTGATGGTCTGTGATAAAGACGGGAAGGAGATGCCGACAGGTCAACGCGGCGAAATCTGGATCCGGGGTCCCAACACGATATCCGGATATTACAAAGCGCCCGAACTGACCGAAAAAAATTTCTCCAGCAGCGGTTTCTGGAAATCCGGTGATATGGGCTATATGGACGAAGCGGGGTACGTCTATCTGGTTGACCGAAAGCAGGATATGATTATCACCGGAGGCTACAATGTCTACGCCATTGAAGTGGAAAACTGCCTGAACAGCCACCCAGCAATCCAGAATTCTGCGGTCGTGGGCATTCCCCATGACATATGGGGTGAAGAGGTCTGTGCTATGGTCATGCTCGTTCAGGGCAGCACGACAACTCCCGAAGAATTGACTGATCACTGCAAACAACACCTGGCCCGCTATAAAGCCCCCAAAAAAATCCAGATCACAGATCAGCTCCCCTTGAGCCCGGCAGGCAAGGTCCTGCGGCGTGAAATTCGACGGTTGCTTAAGAAGGAAGAGAAAAGCCTGAGTAGAGTTTGATTAAACTCTAAAGAATCTATCTAATAGGAAAGGTTTTTACATAAATGATTATCAAGCAATATTTCAATTCATATGATGGTAAGCAGTATTCATCGGAATTGGACTTCGTTTACTGTCCCAAATGTAGTACAAGATTGGTGAAGAAAGAAATAGATGGCAGCTCGAGGAGTTATTGTTCAGCATGCCATTATGTTCAGTATATAAACCCGCTGCCGGGTGTTGCTGTATTAATTGAAAAAGGCGGCAAAGTGCTGATCGGTAGACGCTCGCAAAACAGCTTTGAAAGCGACAAGTGGTGTCTTCCTTGCGGATATGTTGAACATCATGAGAATTATTTGAATGCTGCTCATCGGGAGGTATTTGAAGAGACCGGGCTTGAAATCGAAATTACCTCATTGGTTAACGTGTCATCGAATCAGTTAAATCCCAATTTGCATACAATTGTTGCCGTATTGACAGCAGAAGTAATTAAGGGTACTCCTAAACCCGGTGATGATCTGGTAGAATTATACTGGTTATCCCATAGTGATCCATTCCCTGATATGGCCTTCGAAGGAGACGAGTTTACTATAGGAAAGTATTTTGAGGACAAACTGGTTAGAATACCTGTAGATCCGAGATTCAAAATAGTAAACCAGCTTTAAAAGAGGACATTTTTCCGACAAACGCCCTTGCCCGGGTGATAGGGGCGCAGAAGAAAACGAATGAAATCGGAAAAAAAATTAATATGCGCATACGGTGATGATGTCCTCGGAACCAGAGATGGGATCGAGCTGGCCGAATCGATTGCGGCCGGGGAAATTAAGGCTTCTGAAGCTATCGAGGCCGCCATTTCCCGCGCCAGGAAGGTGAATCCGTCCCTCAACGCCATTGTTACAGAAACCTATGAGCAGGCCCGCAAGCAACAAAAGGCGCCGGGAACCGGTCTTTTAGCGGGGGTGCCTTCATTTATAAAGGACACAGACCATGTCAAGGGCGCTCCGACCTTATGGGGCAGCCGCTCGCTCCCTAATAAGCCGGCTGATGTGTCGAGCAGTTTTGTGGAACAGTTTTTATCCGTTGGCCTGGTAAGCCTGGGGAAAAGCACGTTACCCGAGTTCGGGTTGACCGCATCCACCGAATCTCTGGCTACGGGGTCCACTCACAATCCCTGGAACCTCGATTATTCCGCCGGTGGATCGTCCGGTGGGTCGGCCGCACTGGTGGCAGCCGGTGTCGTCCCCTTGGCACACGGCAATGACGGCGGCGGTTCCATCCGCATTCCAGCAGCCTGTTGCGGCCTGGTCGGTCTCAAGCCCTCGCGCAGCCGGCTGGCGAATCCGGAAGGGGCGGAAAAGATGCCGATCAATATCGTGTGCCACGGCGTCATCAGCCGAAGCGTGCGGGATACCGCCGCATTTTATGCTGCAGCAGAAGAACATTATCGCAACCCGGATCTGCCTGAAATCGGTCTGGTTCAGCATCCGGGAAAAGAGCGGCTTCGCATCGGACTCTTTACAGACACACCCGACCACACACCCAGTCATCCTGATTCAGCAGCGGTTGCAGTTAATGCCGGCAAACTTTGTGAGGATCTCGGACACAATGTCGAGGCAATTTCATGCCCTTTCAAGGCCCAGGTAATGCAGGAATTCTTGATTTACTGGGGGATGGTGGCCTTCTACATTCACCATTTCGGTAAGAAGCTGTTCAAAACCGAGTTCGACAGGGAAAAATTAGAAATCTGGACGCTCGAGTTAAGCCGTTTTTTTAGAAAGAATCTCTTGAAAGCGCCTTTCATCATCCGAAGGCTTAAAAAATTTTCACATCAGTATGAAAATATTTTTTCAAACTATGATATTCTGCTCTCCCCCACACTGGCGCATGCCCCTCCGAAGATCGGCTACCTAGGCCCGGAGATCAGTTTTGAAACCCACTTCGAAAGGCTGCGCCAATATGTGGCTTTTACGCCCATACAAAATACTGCCGGAGCCCCGGCCATTTCTCTCCCGCTTGGATTTAGCCGCAAAGGGTTGCCCATCGGCATCCAGTTTGCTGCGGCATACGGCCAGGACAAGCGTCTGCTTGAGCTCGCTTTAGAACTCGAAGAAGCCCGGCCCTGGGCCCTGGTTGGCAAGCCGTAGACCATTGACAATTAATTGAGGGGTCGGGGAGTTTCCCGCCTAAGGCCCCGATTTAAGCGGAGTGGATGATCGCCATCGAAAACGGATGCTGTCTGAGACCATTAGAGATCGTTTTGAATGAACAGCTTTAGCCGACGGTCTTCAGATCGTCACATATCCCGGCATCGAGCATCATATTTTGATATCATATTTTTTTCTGTTCATTCATTACGAACTCTTTTGGTCGAGTTCATGCGATTTCGGTGGTGATTATCCATGTAAGCGAGTCAGATTTGAAAAACTCCCCGACCCCTCAATTAATTATGGCCTTCTCTGTGGCTGTCGGTTGCCGGTTGCGAAAAATTCTAGTGGCACGTCAAATCCAGCTTAAGGATTTCCATCAGCATCTTATCGCGCCAGCTTATTATTTCGTCCAGCGAGTTATCGCGCACAATCGGCATCTCATTAACGCTGTCAACAACGGTATCCCCCATCGGAGCAGAAATCGTGTTCCAGGTGGCCATGGATTCCCATCGCAGCCGGTAGGATTCGGCATAATGCTCCACAAAGCTTTCGATGCCGTTGCCGGCCAGATGGGCCCGCAGCAAAGGACCGATAAAAGGATCCCGCATTCCCATGCCGCTGCAAAAGGCCTGATCCACCTCTTGCGCACTGGCGACACCGCTTGCCACCAGATCCATGGCCTCGCGCAAAATGGCGGCCTGAAGCCGGTTAACGATGTAGCCTGAAACCTCTTTTTTAAGTTGCACCGGGGCCTTGCCGATTTTTTCCATCAACCGGCAGGTTATTTCTACCGTTTCCGGCACCGTCTGTTCACCGCCGACGACCTCCACCAGGGGCAAAAGATGAACGGGGAGAAACGGGTGAACCAGGACGCAGCGCTCCGGTCGCGTGACCGCGGTTTGAATCTCGGTCATCAGGAGGCCGGAACTGCTGCTGGCTAAAATCGTATCGGGCGCTGCCAGCGCGTCCATTTCCCTGAAGACGGGCTTTTTGGCTGAATATTTATCGGGAACGGATTCCAGGATGTAATCAGCATCCTTGACGGCCCCGGCCAGACTCAGGGAGGTCCGGATCAGTTTATAGGCGCTGGCAGCCGTTTCAGTTTGAAGACGGCCGTTGTCTTCTAAATGGATCAGGTTTAAACGTACCTGCTCGAGGGCACTTTTCAGTTTATCGTCACTTAGGTCCTGCATAATAACGCCAAAGCCGGCAGCGGCAAACAATGTTGCCCAGCCCTGCCCGATAAGCCCCGATCCGATGCATGCCACGTTTTTGATGTCGTCGTGCATAATATTTACTCCCATAGTGTTTATTGGCGAGAAGCTGACGAATGTTTTCAGGTGTCAGACATTGGGTTTCAGGTGTCAGAAAACAGAAGACAGAGTACAGATGACAGGAGACAGACATAGCCTTATTCTCCAATCGTCGACGCCTTGTACCAAACTTCATGATATCCGGGTCTGGTATAAACAGCGAAGCGCGGAATATCGAATATCAAACTGCAGAATTTCGAAGGATGGATTCGCTCACGGCCTTCGTAGCCTTTTTGGCGGAGTAGTCTTGCTCAGTCCTTCTTAATAAAATAGACAGCATGCCTTACTTCGACATTCGATATTCGCTTTTTTATATCCGCCGCAAGCCGGGGTCTCTTTTTCGATTTGACAGGCCTCTTTTCAGGCCAGCGGCGGCACTGACACCTAAAGCCTGACCCCTGACACCTCAAAACTCTATTTTATTAAATACTTAAAATATCATCAACATCGCTTCATATATGCGCCTCCGTTGCCCGACACCTTTTTGTCTCGATAAACGGACATCGTCCACGGACCACCAGAAACGACAGTCCTTGGCGGGTGAAAACCTCTTGCAGCGTTTCCTGGATAGCCTTTTCATCAAAGGCGTCCAATGTGTAGACATTCTCGATACCCATTGCCTCGGCCACTTTTTCAGGATAAATCTGCCGAACCTGCTCCCCCATGGCCGTGGTACCGGCCCCGGTGCGATCCTGAAAACCAGTCAGTGCGACCGTCTCATTGTCCATCACAGCCACAACGATATCGGCCTGATGATGAGCGGCATTTACCAGGCCATTAATGGCGGTGTGGAAAAAGACGGAGTCTCCCGCCACGGCCAGGATCTTGTCTTCAACGCCGCTGCGCCACAGGCCGCAGGCCAGGCCGATGCTGGAGCCCATTGAATATTTCACATCCAGCATTTCAAAAGGCGGGTTGTTGAGCCTGACCAGGCAGCCGGTTTCACCAACCACGATCGGTTGGGGTATCTTTTTATCCACGATCATCTGCTGCAGGGTTTTAAAAAAAGGCGTATAGGAACATCCCTCACCAAATGGCTGGCGGCTCGGGTAGGTTCTGGCCGGCGCCGGGGCTGCATCCAGCGACTGCCCGAATACATCCGTCAACAGACGGGCGATCTTTTCCAGGTGGACGTCCCCCTCCCAGGGGACATGACCGGTGGTCTTACCATATATTTTTGCCGTCAACCCTTGCCGCTGGGCCAGCGCCCTGATCTGATTTTCGACAAACGGTTCGACTTCCTCAAGGACATACACACGGTCAATCCCCTTGAGAAAAGCGATGATCTGTTCTTCGGGGAGCGGAAATAGGGTGCCCAGCTCGAAAACGCTGAGATCTGAATGCGGTGCATATTGCTGCAACCTGGCCGCCATGTGACCGGCAGCAATGATGCCTTTGTTGCCGCTATGGTCGCCATTATTAAAGGCTCGATACGGTGGTTGATCGAAGGATTTGGCAACTTGCTTCAGCTTTTGATGCAGCGCTGCATGATCTTCGACCACTAGGGCCGGCAAGGCCGACCAGCGCAACTCCCGGCTAAACTCGGCACGGGCCGCTGGTGCCCGATTCTGCGTGGCGACGGGTGCCGTGTCAGCCGTATAATCGGCCACAAATCTTACCATCACCGGCAGACGACAGGCTTCGGACAGCCGGAAGGCCTGGCGTGTCATCCGGTAACCCTGATCAGGGGTGGCCGGTTCCAAAATGGGAATCTCGGCAAACGCACCTAAAAGACGGCTGTCCTGCTCGTTCTGCGAGCCGTAAGATCCCGGATCGTCCCCTGCCAGAATTACCAGCCCTGCGCCGCAGCCGGTCAGATTGACGGTCATCAACGGGTCCAATATATGGTTGATGCCGACGTGCTTGGCGGCGATCACCGATCGCCGGCCGGCCAGCGAGCAGCCCAGGGCCACCTCAAACGCCACTTTCTCGCAGTTGGACCACTCCACGTAGAGATCGCTGGTAGGCGCAAGATCGATCAATTGCTCGACAATCGTTGTTATCGGTCCCCCCGGGTAGGAAGTCGCCACCCTGGCCCCGGCGTCGATCACGGCCCTGGCAATACTCTCACTACCGGAAAGGGTTGTCGGTATGACACCGTTTTTTCCGACCGCAGCTTCCACATTCAGCTTGTCAGTCATATCCTCTCCTGTGAATGAACCCTAATTGAGCGAAAAACGCTCAATTAGGAGTTAATTGTTATTTTTTATCAGGAAATAACGAATAACCATTAACAAATAACTTCCAATTGGATTTATTCCAATTGGGTTTGAGCCAACTTTTCAAGCACTTCTTCCAAAGCAGGTGTCGCGGGGGCATCCTTGAATCCGGCAATTCGCCGATAGATCATCTCCGCTGCGGCGTGGAACTCCCCGGGCAGGCCTGCTTCACGAAAAGTTGCCGCGATTTCTGCCATTTCTCCGGCGAATCGCCAGGCTTTGGCGGTTACATTTCGCACCCGGCCTCCCGCCTGTTCGCCAAAATTCGGCCAGTCCCGCGACCATTGCGTCTCCAACTCGCCGCGTACCCCCAGCACTTCAGCCGTCGCTAAAATTCCACACAACAGGGCGGTTGTGCCCTTGGTATAAGCCGCATAACACATCTTCAAGGCCGAAGCCTTGCCGACTTCATCGCCGACGACACTGGTCTCCAGCGGTCCTCCCGAAAAATATGGTACTGCTTCCCGGGCCTTCTCACCGGATAAATACAGCCATGTCTTTTCCCGCTGCCAAACCGGAAAGCCGATTATGCCGCCGTCGACAAAGTCTACGCCGGCCGCAGTCATCGCCTGGCCGATGCGCACGGTCCGTTGCGGCGCAATCGCGTTGACATCCAGGTAAATCCCCTGAAACGAATGCGCCAGCACCTGTTCGGCCACTTCTTCGGCTGCGTGCGGCGGGCAGACACTGATGATGACCGAACAGGTTTCACACAATGCCGCCAGTGTGCCGGCATCGGTAAGATTGAATTTTTCGGCTCGCTGCCGGCTTTGCGGGCTGCGCCCTTCAGCGACCCAGTAGGCTTCATGCCCGCTGTTCTGAACGGTTGCTGCCACGCAGATCCCCATCATGCCGGGATGGATAACCCCTATATTTTGTTTCGTCATCACATGACTCCTTTTAAATAAGTTGCGCCACAAAGACACAAAGCATGAGTATAAAGTTAAAACTATCGTCGCCTGGTGCGCTAATGTCAATACGATAATTTCCTTGACTGCTTTTCACCTGAAACCTGCAATCTGTTACCTGATATCAAATTATTTCTTTTAAGGTCAATCCGAATCTTCTGGATACTTTATCAAAATGTGATATAAGTTCCGCCAGTCCGAGGATTGTAGCAATCTTGATAATTAAAATACCAAAATCATACAGTAGATAAAATTTTTGAGATAGTTCGAATATGTGGCTGATCCTGATCGCATTTATCCTACATTTTACCCGCCACGGCATTATTTTTCCGTTCATCCCCTTGCTGTCTGTAAAAATGGGAGCCGGCCCGACGACCATCGGATTTATCGTCGGTGCGTTTAGCCTGATCGCCGTGTTTTTATCCATACCCATTGGCGGACTGGTGGATCGGTTTGGCGTCAAACGGCTGATGGTTTTCGGGGTCGTCTGCAATATTGCAAATGCCGTCATTTTGTTGCATACGGACACGGTTTTAAAACTAATTGCTGCTCAATTGATTGCCGGCATCGCATTTTTACTGCATGTTGTTGCCAGCCAGACCTTTATCTCACGGCTGCCCGATGCTTCTCGACGCGAGAAAGGGTTCGGCTGGCTCAGTTTCGGTGGTGCCGCAGGTCTTAGCGCGGGACCAATCCTGGGTGGTATTCTGGTAGATCGCTTTGATTACCAGGTTGCATTTTGGGTAGTTTTGGTGTTGTCGAGCGGTGGACTAATTTTATTGGGGTTGAAAAATACCAGGGATACGGCTCCGCCGAGGCCCTCATACAGTCTCCTCCAAGACGCCCGGCAGGTCAGAGCAATGGCCGGGGATCCAAAGGTAATGATGATTCTATTTTTTACGTTTGCGATCATTTTTGCTGCCAGTCTGCGGTCTTCATTTTTGCCGCTCCTGCTTCGCGCCGAGGGATTATCAGAGTTTACGGTGGGGTTATTGATTTCTGTTTTCGCGATCATGGCGACTTCCATCAGACTCATATTTGGTAGGCTGCTGGATATTTTTGATCGCAAGAAAATTCTTGCGTATTCCATGCTGGCCATCATCCTGGCAGTCGGACTGATACCATCCGCGGCTTCGGTAGCAGGATTCACCATCCTGATATCGATATTCGGACTCGGATTCGGCATGACCCAGCCGCTATCGATGGTAATGATATCCGACCTGACCAATCCGACGAGATCCGGTCTGGCCATGGGTCTACGTTTCACCGCCATTATGCTGGCAGGTCTGCTCAGCCCGATCATTCTCGGCTTCATCATCGAAACCATAGGACTGAGTCCCGCCTTTTATGCTGCAGCCGTGGTGGTTGTCCTGGCCGGTATTCGCATGTTCATCCTCCGGCCGGATCTGATTCCCGACAGACGCCAGTAAGGTTCGCTCAAACAATATAATGTCAAAGTCAGCTCAAACTGCGTCAGATATAAGCGATTTGCTTTGCCGGATTTGGTCCATCATAATGGGAAAACACTCTTGACAGGCGGTTTAGTTTAGCTTAGCAATAAACTTAATTATGTGAATGCCTTATATTTTGGAGGCGGGGGCGGATCAATATGTTCATCTTAACCTTTATCAAAAGGAGGTAGTCAAATGAAAAATCTGAGGATCGGTGTACTTGCAGGTATTTTGATAGCAGTATTTGCTATCGGCGCAGCTCATGCAGCAGACAAATTCATAACCCTGGGTTGGGCAGCATGGGACCCGGCAAATGCATTAGTTGAGTTGTCCAAGGACTTTACAACGCAAACCGGAATTGAGGTCAAATTTGAATTTGTTCCCTGGACTAATTTCGCCGACAGAATGCTAAATGAACTGAACCAGGGCGGCAAAACATTTGATGTTTTGATTGGCGACAGCCAATGGATCGGTGGTGGTGCCGTGTATGGTCATTACGTAAAACTGAATGATTTCTTTGACAAAGAAGGCATCAGCATGGATGACTTTTTAGCCCCCACGGTTTATGGTTATTCCACATGGCCAAAAGGAACGCCCAACTATTATGCACTACCTGCTTTTGGAGATGCGAATGCCTGGGTTTATAGAAAAGACTGGTTTTCAAAGCCGGAACTTCGGGAAGAATTTAAGAAGAAATACGGCTATAAGCTGGATGCACCTAAAACATGGACGCAATTAATGGATATTGCGAAATTTTTTCAGGGTCGTGTTGTCGATGGGAAAAAAAGATATGGTGCCGCTATATTCACGGAAAGAGGTTCTGAAGGAATTACGATGGGTGTCACATCTGCGATGTACGCATGGGGGTTTCAATATGAAGACCCCAAAAAACCATACCACATGGATGGGTTTGTCAATAGTCCGGAAGCGGTGGCTGCCTTGGAATTCTATAAAGAGCTATATGACTGCTGTACGCCCCCGGGCCATTCTGATGCATACATGGTTGCCGATTTGGACGCCTATGATTCGGGGCAGGTCGCTATGCAAATGAACTGGTACGCATTTTTCCCCGGAATCAACAAATCTGAAAATGTTGGTTTTGGCAAAACAGACTTTTTTTCCAACCCTGATCAATTAACTTCCGGAGCAACTTTAGGTGGCCAGGGAATGTCGGTGGTCTCCTATTCTGACAAAAAGGATTTAGCGCTTCGGTATATTAAGTGGTTTGCTCAACCTGAAGTTCAAAAGAAATGGTGGTCGTTAGGCGGTTATTCATGCCATAAATCGGTACTAAACGATCCCGGGTTTGCAAAATCTCAACCTTATGCTCAGGGATTTCTTGATTCAATGGGTAAGGTTAAAGATTTTTGGCAAGAACCCACTTTTGTGGAATTGATGCTGCCAATGCAGAAACGCGTTCATGATTACGTAGTGGGAGGTAAGGGTACCGCTAAAGAAGCACTTGATAAACTTATTGTAGACTGGAAAGAGGTTTTTGAGGAAGAAGGAAAATATAAATAGGGTCTCAATACAAGTCAGTTCGCTCAACGATATGGGCACTCTAACTTCCAGGGCGGAGTGTCCATGTTACCATTAGTGCTCCGTATGTATAACCGTTAATTGTCAAGATGATATAGCAAGGCAATGATAAAAAGAATAAATAACAAGCTTTTAAACATGTCCGACCGGGCTATCGCCTGGCTGTTTACAGCGCCGACCCTCATCCTATTGGTATTTATCAATATTTACCCGCTTATCTGGTCGGTTTATCTGTCTTTCACCAATTACAAGGCCAATCGACGCGGCGTAGAAATCGCGTGGGTTGGGTTGAAGTGGTATAAAAAAATATTGACCGATGAAGATGTTTGGGCCAATCTACAGGTCACCGCCCATTTCCTGTTTTGGACAATTCTCTTACAAGGCCTCATTGGCCTGTCATTGGCGTTGCTCTTGAACAAAAAATTTAAGGGCCATGAGTTTTTCACGACCATAGTTGTTCTGCCGATGATGCTCTCGCCAGCTGTTGTCGGTGTTTTTTGGACTTATATGTATCAGCCACAGGCCGGCATTTTTAATTATATTATTAATTTTTTTTACGATTTTGGTGAATTTTCAATGATCGCGGATGTTTCACTGGCGCCGTGGAGCATCATCATCGTCGATACCTGGATTTGGTCGCCTTTTGTCTTGCTCTTGTGCCTGGCAGGTTTAAGATCCATCCCGGATTATCTATATGAAGCTGCTGAAGTTGATCGAGCAAGTAAATGGCAACAATTTATCCATATCACGTTGCCTTCCGTCCTTCCGTTTTTGATGCTGGCAGTACTATTTCGGGGGATAGAAAATTTTAAGATGTTTGACATGGTCAATGAACTTACCGGTGGCGGGCCGGGTTCGGTGACGGAATTAGCGTCCATACATTTAAAAAGAGCGGCATTCGAGAAGTGGCGCACCGGATACAGTTCTGCATTTGCAGTCATCCTTTTTGTAACCGTATTTGGTGCCGGAAATATATATGTTAAGTTTTTAAATCGAATAAAAGAGAAATGATAAATGCCATCAGTTTTAGACACATCCAGATCACCACTTGAGCCCTCATCACGAAGCAAGAAGATCGCAGCCGTCTTGATCATTGTCTATGTATTGATCACAATTATACCGTTGCTGCTAATTGTTGCGACCGCATTTAAAAGTGTTCCGGATGCGGTTACGTACCCGCCCAAGCTTTTTTTTAAACCGTCATTAGAAGGATTCATAAACCTTTTCACCCAAAGAACTCGCCAGCCAAAGGAGTATTTAGAATCTTTGCCGCCGCCGGCAACATGGTATGAAAAAATTGTTCGCAAAAGACAAATGGTCATTGCCGGACCGTCAAGGTTTTTCCACCGATTTGTGAATTCAATCGCAATCGGTTTTGGGTCAACCTTTTTTTCAGTTTTCCTGGGGACACTGGCAGCATATGGCTTTTCCCGATTTAAGATTCCAGCCAAGGATGACCTATTGTTTTTTATATTGTCGACCCGAATGTTTCCGCCGATTGCAGCCGCTGTGCCAATTTTTTTAATGTATCGAACGCTTGGTCTAAATGACACGTATTTGGGGATGATAGTGCTCTATACGGTCGTCAACTTAAGCCTTTCAGTCTGGCTATTGAAAGGTTTCATAGACGAAATTCCCAAAGAGTATGAAGAAGCAGCTATGGTTGATGGTTACTCGAGATTGCATGCTTTTTTTAAGATTATACTACCTGAGGCGGCAACCGGTATTGCCGCGACGGCGATATTTTGCTTGATTTTTGCCTGGAATGAATATGCTTTCGCTATTTTACTGACTTTTAGAGAAGCGCAAACCCTGCCTCCATTTATCCCGACAATAATTGGAGAGGGCGGCTTAGACTGGCCTGCAATCTCAGCAGCAACGATGATTTTTTTACTGCCTGTAGTTGTTTTTACGATATTACTAAGAAAACATTTGCTAAGAGGAATTACTTTTGGAGCAGTAAGAAAGTGACTTCTAAATCGAAAAGCGATAAAAAGTTTGGCCGGTTTCGCAGAGGACCGTTGGAAAATATAGCGACAGCTATAATCGGGCTGGGTGTTTTTATGTTGATGCAACCATTTTCTATTTTCTTATATTCGCATTCGTTTAAATTTATTTTATTCGGAACGTTGGCATTTGTCGTCGTTAGTCACTTTCCCGATGAGTAATATGCAATGGCTGAGATAATCACAAAAAACCTGAATAAGAAATTTGGTGATTTTACTGCGGTGAGCAATACGAATTTAACCATCGAGGATGGTGAGTTTTTTGTATTGCTGGGCCCATCCGGCTGCGGGAAGACAACAACGCTTAGAATGATCGCCGGTCTGGAGTTCCCTACAAGCGGTAATATTTTTTTAGACTCGCAAGATGTAACCTTTCTAAGGGCTTCGCAAAGAGACATTGCTTTTGTATTTCAGCTGTTTGCACTTTATCCGCACATGAATGTTGAAAAAAATATTGGTTATCCGCTAAAAACCCAAAGGGTAGCAAGATCAGAAATCAAAAGTAGAGTGCGAGAAGTGGCAAAGTTGCTTCACCTTGAAAATATCTTAAGGTCAAAGGTTTCCGGGCTGTCGGGAGGAGATCGTCAACGTGTTGCCCTAGGACGAGCTATTATCAGGAGACCAAAAGCATTTTTAATGGATGAACCTCTTGGCGCATTGGATGCTGAATTCAGGGAATTAATGTGTTCAGAGCTCAAAAAATTGCATACTAATATTGATGCAACAACAATTTATGTAACCCACGATCAAAATGAGGCGATGGCCATGGGCGACCGTATTGGCGTCATGGATAAAGGTGCAATACTTCAGGCTGATGATCCGCTAACCCTATATAATAAACCCAGAACCATGGTTGTTGCGGATTTCATCGGAAGTCCGGCCATGAATTTTCTGCCGATTCATTCGAGTATTCCAAAGGGATGCAAATCTGTTTTGATAAACGGCTGTAGCGTGGAAATTCCTGAAATTCATGCGGCCAGCAACACTGATTTAAATTATTTAGGGGTCAGGCCCGAGAATATTGAAATAACAGCCGCGAGCTATGACGGTTTTCAAGGCAAAGTCTACGGTGTCGAATACCTTGGAGTGCGAAAAATAATAACCGTTGACACAGCAGTTGGAAGAGTCAAGGTTAGGTCATCAAATAATCTTGTTGTCCAAATTAACGATAATGTAAATTTAAAATTTAATTCTAAACGCATTATTTTATTCAATAGTGATGATGGCAATGCCATAAAAAGCGAGCGTATAACCTGAATCTGGCATAAAATGAATGAGAATTTGAAAGCCTCCGGCCCGTGCAAAATCCGGGTATTTGGTAGATAAAGAAAATGTCCGAGGTCAGATTAGAAAATATTTCGAAAAGTTTCAAGCAAGTGGATGCAGTTAAAAACCTGTCGTTTACTGTGAAGAATGGTGAATTTGTCGTTTTATTGGGTCCAACGGGGGCAGGTAAAACAACAACTTTAAGGTTGATAGCAGGCTTGGAAAAAGCTGATGGCGGCAATATCTTCATCAACAAAAAAAGGGTTACAAATTTACAACCCGCCGAAAGAGATGTTGCTTTTGTATTTCAACAATATTCTCTATACCCAAGGTATACGGTATACGACAATTTAGCCTTTCCGCTCAGGTCACCCTTAAGAAGTTTAGACAAGAATAAAATTGACGAGATCGTTCATAATGTTTCCAGGACTTTGCACATAGAGGATAAGCTACAAAACAAAGCAACCCAATTGTCCGGCGGAGAAATGCAACGGGTAGCGATTGGAAGGGCCCTTGTGAGAGAGCCCAGTATTTTCCTGATGGATGAACCTTTATCTTCACTCGATGCCAAGTTGAGAGAGGAACTCAGACTAGAATTAAAAAATATCCAGGTTATACTCGGTGCTACCTTACTGTTCGTGACCCATGATCATATTGAAGCAACCACGATGGCAGATCAAATTGGTGTTTTAAAAGAGGGTGAATTGGTTCAATTTGATACTCCCGATAAAATTTATAACGACCCCAACTCTATTTATGTCGCCCAAAAACTGGGTTCACCAAAAATAAATGTTATCCCTTCCAATCATTTAAATTCAGATATTCCGGGTAATGCGAAATTCGCTGCGTTTCGACCTGAAAATGTAAATCTGGAACAAAAGGGTTTATTTGAGGCCAAAATTGAAACCATCCAAAATTTGGGCGTGGAACAGATAGTATCCTTGAATTTCAAAGGCGAAATTATTCGTGCACTGGTAAAACCCGACAATCACTTAAATTTGAACGAAGATGTAAATATCGATATTCCCCAAGAGTACATATTATATTTTGATAAAAACACTAAGAGAGTTTACCCGTAAGCAATATGATTACGTTAAAAATTAATTGCCTGAATCCTGCATGAAAATTAGTGAGAATATGAAAGTCTCCGACTTGTCCGCCTCGGGAGGGCTCGAGCAATATTCAGAAACATCGATCAGACCAAGGAGTAGCAGACCCAATGACTGAAGCGAGACGTATTCAAATTCAAGCCCTTGTACCCCCAACGCTCAATGTGATCATCGCCCATGCCGAGGAGCTTACCCGACTGGATCGGGCCATCGGAGACGGTGATCACGGCATCAATATGAAACGCGGGGCAGAAAAAATTCTGCAGGAGCTGCCGGCAATCTGTGACAAACCCGCCGACGAAGCTTTAAAATCGATGGGCATGGCGCTGGTCATGAGCGTCGGTGGCGCCTCCGGTCCTCTGTTTGGCAGCTTGCTCATGGGAATGGGCCAATCATTAGGCGCCCGCGCGATTAACAAAGATATCCTTGCCGAATGTTTTTCCGCCGGTATTGAAGCGGTTAAAAAGCGGGGTCGGTCCGATGTCGCCCAAAAAACCATGCTGGATGTTCTGGTACCGGCATTGGAGGTGCTGAAAAGCAATGCAGCCGGATCTAACCTGTATGCGAAGCTGAAAGAAACCGTGGCGGCTTGCGAAACGCGAACCATCGGAATGAAGGCGTTAAAAGGGCGCGCTTCTTACCTGGGCGAGCGCAGCATCGGCCACATGGATCCCGGTGCCAGGTCCTGCGGATTGGCTATCAGGGAAATTTGCAATGTTTTGGAGGCTGCAAAGAATGAATGAAAATGTCGGTATCGTCATTGTGTCACATTCGGAGAAAGTCGCCCGCGGAACAGCGGAGATGGTACGGCAGATGGTCGGCGATGAGGTTTCGTTGGCCTTTTGCGGCGGTGATCCGAGCGGGGGGTTGGGATCCGATGTCAATAAAATCCTAAACGCCATCAACTCCGCCTGGACGGAAAACGGCGTTGCCATCCTGGTCGATTTGGGCGGTGCGGAGACCAACAGTGAGATGGCTATCGAAATGCTGCCACCCGAAAAGCAGCCCAAAGTGTTGATTTGTAATGCCCCTATCGTCGAAGGGGCGATCATGGCGGCAACTGAAGCGGCCAGCGGTGGTTCGCTGCAAGAGGTTCGATCGACGGCTGAAGAAATTTGTGGCGGTTAATACGGTGGCATGCATGGTTGGTAGCCAATCCAATCCTGATAAGAAGAAAAATCAGCACACAGCATCCGTGCTATTGACCAACAAAATCGGTTTACATGCGCGGCCGGCGATCCAACTGACAAAGTTGGCCAAGCGCTTTTCGAGCCAAATACAGATCAAAACCGCGCCGGATTCGCCCTGGATCGACGCCAAAAGCATCGTTCAGGTGATGGCGGCCAAGGCGCCCAAGGGCACCGTGCTGGATATTGCGGTAAACGGCAAAGACGCCCGGCAGGCGCTTTTGGCCCTTGTCGAGTTGATAAAGAATAACTTCGGTGAAAAGCCGGCGGACTCTTTGGATGCATCCTCTGAAGCAGGCCATATTGCATCAAGAGGATTGGCTATCGGCAAAGTCGTTGTCTATCAAAAACGCCTCTTTGACGAACGTTCCAGCGGAACGGCCGAAAATGAAATGCAGTTATTCCACCGCTCGATCAAGGCTACCCAATCCGCTCTTGGCAGCCTGATCGAAAATGCCGAAAAAGACATCGCCGAGGTGCTGGAATACCAATTGTCCCTGCTAAAAGATCGATCGTTAATCGATCCCGCAGTAGCAGCCATTGCCACCGGTACTTCGGCCCATAGCGCCTGGACGCAAACATTGAATGAACTGGTTGGACGCTTCGAAAAAACGGATGATCAGTATTTTCGGGGACGCACATCCGATCTGGTGGATTTGAAGCAGCATGTGCTTGGCCATATATATGGTAAAACGGAAACATTGCCGCCCTTATCCCAGGATTCAATTGTCATAGCCGAAGATTTGTCCCCGTCTGATTTTGCCCTGCTCGATCGGCGTCATTGTAAAGGGATTGCATTAAATAAGGGGAGCTTAAACAGTCATGTGGCCCTGCTGGCCAGATCGCGCGGTATCCCGATGCTGGTAGGGTTGGCAACGGTAACGGCCAAAGCGGACACGCCGGCTATTCTGGATGCTGTCGAAGGGCAGTTGATCGTTGCGCCGGATCAAGAAACAGTGGCGAACTATCAGCGGCGACTGGAAAGCGAAGAAAAGCAGGGCAAGGCGCTGCAAACATATCTGACGGTCAAACCGACCATGCCGACAGGTGAACGGGTTTACGTCGGTATAAACGTTGGCACGCTTGAAGATCTCAAACTTATCTCTCCCGATCACTGTGATGGTATCGGTCTGGTCAGAACCGAGTTTTTGTTTGACAGCGGCATGGAAATGCCAGACGAAGAGAAGCAGTTTCAGGTTTATAAAAAGCTGGCGCAATGGGCGGGAGAAAAACCGGTTATCGTTCGCACATTGGATGCGGGTGGCGACAAACCGGTAGAAGGGTTGACCGAAAAAGACGAAAGCAATCCTTTTTTAGGGGTGCGCGGAATCCGACTGTCATTGCTCAACGAGGACGTCTTTCGCATCCAGCTAAGCGCCCTAGTGCGGGCGTCGGCCCATGGCAATCTTAAGATCATGCTCCCGATGGTCACGGTCCCGCTAGAGGTTGAAAGGGTTAAAAATTTGCTGCAGGAAATACTGGTGCAGTTGCAGCGCAAGGATCCGGCGTTAACCGCACCGCCGCTCGGCATCATGGTAGAAGTTCCCGCAGTGGCGATGTGTATCGAAGATTTTGACACCGACTTTTTTTCGATTGGCAGTAATGACTTGATTCAATATGTCACCGCATGCGATCGCGGTGAGCCAAAAGTCGCCCACCTTTATACGGGCGCCAACCGTGCCGTTTTACAGTTGATCAGGACAACCATCGACCACGGACGACGAACCGGCAAGCAAGTCAGCCTCTGCGGCGATATGGCATCCCAATCCGATTATTTCGATGTGCTATTGGATTTGGGACTGCGTCACTTATCGGTCTCACCGGCCGATCTGGCGCGTGTTAAGGCGGCCATAACAGCTCGCAATGAGAATAAGATTGACAAAAAATAAAGGCAGGCAACCCTGACATCTTATCAATGACAGGTGAATAAAGAATCCGGGCCTGCAGGACCCGGCTTTGATTTCACTTATATCTCAATTAAGGAGCTTTAGCATGAAAAAATTCATCAATGCAGTCGATGACGTTGTGATGGAAAGTTTGAAGGGATTTTGTGCGGCCCATGGGGATATCGTCGTGCTGGGCGAAGAGGTTAAGTTCGTTCGGCGGGCCAATCTTGTCGACGGAAAAGTTGCACTAATTTCTGGCGGCGGCAGCGGTCACGAGCCGCTTCATGCCGGATTCGTCGGAAGTGGTATGTTGGATGCCGCTTGCCCGGGCGCTGTATTTACCTCGCCCACGCCGGATCAGATGATAGCAGCCGCCCAGGCAGTCGAAAGAGAAGCCGGTTGCCTCTTCATTGTTAAAAATTATTCCGGTGATGTAATGAATTTTGAAATGGCAGCCGAAATGTTTGAAGGCCAGGTTGAGTCCATCGTCACCAATGATGACGTGGCTGTGGAAGATTCCACCTACACCGCCGGCCGTCGGGGCGTGGCGGGCACTTTGATTGTAGAAAAAATCGTGGGGGCCGCCGCTGAAAAGGGTTACGACCTCGCCCAATGTGCCGCTTTGGGGCGCCAGGTCAATGATTGCACCCGTTCGATGGGGGTGGCGCTAACCAGTTGCACGGTCCCGGCTGCTGGAGCGCCGACCTTTAAAATCGGCGAAGACGAAATGGAGATGGGGGTGGGAATACACGGCGAACCTGGCCGAAGTCGAATGAATATGAAAACGGCTGCAGAAATTTCCGAACTCATGGTTAGTGCCATCATGGATGATCTTGCACCGCAAGGCACCCAGAACGCTATCATTTTAGTCAACGGATTGGGAGCCACGCCCTTGATGGAACTCTACCTGTTGTACGATTGCGCACGCGCACAACTGCAAAAAAGAAACGTCCGGATCGTTCGCTCGCTTGTCGGCAACTATGTCACCTCCCTGGAGATGGCCGGCTGTTCCTTTACAGTCTCTCTTGTGGATGAGGATCTTATCAAATGGTGGGACGCTCCGGTCCATACGGCGGCATTACGATGGAACCGTTAATACCTGGATCTTGCATATGAAAGCCTCCAACTTGTCCGCCTCGGGAGGGTCCGGGAAAATTCAGGTAACGATTAACGGTTTGGCCTTTTGGAGCGTTTTATGAACCGAATCGCGCCAGGGCGGGCCAACATTCTACTATCCCATCATTTGCATACATACACAGCGTTTTGATTACCGTTTGGCAGCTCACTCTGGGGCCTGCCGATTCTGCCGACGATGGCCACCGCCACCTTTTTGCGGGCCAGGATTCTTTCAATATGCTTGGCAAATTCAACTATTTCATCATTATCAGATTGCGTCGATGCATCACTGTTTTGAATAAGGAAATGTATCAGATAAGGGTTGATCAACCATAAGTTAAATGACAATAAAGCAGTTACCGGGCAAGACGTGGATCAAATCGGTATTTGATCGGATTGCCGATGGTAATATTTTCAAAATCCGAAATCAACAGGTAACGAGATTACTTCACCGTAAAGCTTACGTGCGGCGTATCCTGAACTTGCCTGGATCCATCCGGCCTTAGGCGGGCATTAACAGAATGTATCCCTGGTTGTAAGGCCCACAGGTATTCTCCGCTTGATGTCGTTGCCACCAGTTTCTCGTCGACATACCAGTCAACCGTCGTGTTGTGCGGCCGGTTCGCCAGCTTGAACATGAATGCCTGCCAATCTGCCGGAATTCGGGGATCCATAGCCAGTTGCATACCCTGGGTGGGGTGTTGGAGGTAAACATTTTTGGGATCCTGCGCGGGTAAGGTATCTGTTTGGGGTTCGGTTCCGGGCACAAACCACTCACTGAGACTGGCGCAGCACCCGTCGGCCGGCCTCCCACTGTCCCGGCAGATTTCAGCTTTGACCAGCCGTGGACTTAAATAGAGCGGCCGCGTGTCTCGATAACGATTGAGCTCCGCCATTACGGATCGCAGGATCAGGGCCGGACCGTTGGACCCGCTGATACCGTCTGTGGCCTGATGATCCAGGTTGCCGATCCAGATACCAACCGTAAACCGGTGATTAAATCCGACGGCCCAGGCATCCCGGTAGTCACTGGAGGTGCCGGTCTTAACCGCCGTTTGAACCGGAAATCGCAGCAGGCTGCCGTTGCCGAACTCCAGCCGGCGGGCTTGCGGGTCCGACAGGATGTTGCCGATCAGCGAGGCGATTTCAGCTGAAAATACCCTGCGGATTGCCGGCTGCCGGGTTTCTTCGGTCATCAAATACTGCAGCGGGCGGTAAATTCCCTGCCGGGCCAGAACCGTATACGCCCGTACCAATTCCAGCAGGGTGATCTCGCCATTGCCCAGGGCCAGGCCATCGCCATAATAATCCGGGTGATGCTGCAGGCTGCGGACCGCCAAGGCATGCAGGCAATCTAAAAAATTATCGACGCCCACAAACTGGATCGCCCGCAACGCGGGAATGTTCAATGAATTGCCGAGCGCCTCCCGTACCCGTAACGGCCCGTAATGGGTGCGGCTGTAGTTTTGATATGAATGCAGCCCGCGACCGACAGGCTCTGACAGCGGATAATCCTCCAGCATGGTGGCTGCGGTCCATCCTTTTTCCAGTGCCAGGGCATACAACAGCGGCTTGAGGGTCGAGCCCGGCTGGCGCGGGGTGGTTACCGCATCGATCCAACTGGCCGGCACATCAGCCAGGTAGGCGCCACTGTTGACCCAGGCCAGGACCTCGCTGTGCTGATGATCCACAATTAAGGCCGCCCCGTTTCGAGCACCGCGATCTTTTAAATCTTTTAGGCGGTGATCCAAAATGGTTTGAACGATACGCTGCAGGCCGGCATCGAGGGTGGTGCGCAGCCGGCCGCTGTCCCGCACATCCCGAGGTGGTGCCGGTTGATAAAGATTCTGAACGAAGTGATCGGCCCTCACAGGAGGTGCGGCTTCTCTGATCCGCAGATCGGCGACGCTGATTGTCGCATACTGCCCGTTATCGATGATGCCATATTGGAGCAGGCGACCAGCGAGTTGCTGAATCGATCGAATCAGCCCAGCCGGATTTTTACGCACATCCAAACGTGACGGCGCCCGGACCATCACCACCAGGGCCATTATTTCTGCCGTACTTAACGTATCCGGATCGCGGTCAAAAAAATAGCGGGCGGCCTGTACCACGCCCCGGCGTTGAGCGGCGTAAGGAACCTGATTGAGATAAAACTCCAGTATTTCGCCTTTGGAAAAAGATTTTTCAAGACGCGCAGCCTCCAGGCCTTCAAGCCAGCGCGACCATGGGGTACGCGGCCGCGGATGCCACATGCGGATCACCTGTTCACTGATCGTGCTGGCCCCCCGTACCGATCGCAAGGCACCAAGGTTTTGCCACAGGGCATGCAGCCGCGCCTGCCAGTCGACGCCGCCGTGCCGGAAAAACCGCTGATCCTCGGACACCACAAAGGCCTGCTGGAGCATCCCGGGGATTTCGTGCAGCGGTATATGGTCATGAAAATTCCAGCGGTTCTGGTAAGTAACCGTCAGCGGAATATAATTGCGATCAAGGACCTGCACCTTGCGCAGTCCGGCGGTTGCCGGGGCGAGCGAACCCGGCAGCGGCAGGAGATCGGTGTGGGTCTGCCAGATAAACGCCCCTGCCGTAACGATTACCACCAGCAGGATTGCGGATATCCATCTTTTTTGTGTTTTAATCACCATAATCGTTTCAACCGGGTCAAGGGCCATAAAATTCGAACCGCAGCATTTCGAAGGATGGTTTCGCTCCCGGCCTTCATAGCCATTTCAGCGGAGTAGGTTCGCTCAGTCCTTTTATAAAACAGACAGAATACATTCCTTCGACATTCGATTTCTTTTGTTTAGATCTTCCTGCGACACTTGCCCGCCTCTGCGGATTCGGTATTCTATTTTTCCGCATTCCCACTTCCAACTTCAATTCCTTCTCACCGTCCCACCGTCAACTGCGCCGGCACCCCCTGCCCGTAAACATCCGGATCATACATTTCCGCGGCCTGCACCGGCATCACGATAAACTCGCCCGGGGCGATGGCCTGGGCCGTGTATGATAGATGGTAGTTGCCGGCGGGCAGATATTCGGAGTAAAAACGTGCGGCATGGTGACGCAGTTCCTGATGATAAAAACTCCAGCGGGAAACACCGTAGGATGACCAGTCGCTGAAACGAAACCACCAGGAGCCGCCGGCGGCTTCAAAGGTCCCCTTGTCGGCATCCACCGTCGAAGCGGTCGCCAGATCACGATTGACCGGCTCCAATCCGCCGGGCACGGGATCGTCAACCACCACGAAATTTCTGGCTGTCGGCAAAGATACGAATAGATCCACCCGCACCAGATCACCGCGTTTTAACTGCATATTGTCTGTTAATAATTCCCAATTACCGTCCCGCTCGAGGCTGTATTCGCGATGGATTTCGATACCGGCATTGATGGGGTCTGTTTTCAGGGTTTGCGGCGCATATGACAGGCGGGCACTGTAGTAGAGACGGCCCTGCCCTTTGCGGTCCAGTTTTATCGTCGCCCGACGGCCCGGATCACCGGCAGCAACGGGTCTTTGAAACGCCACCCGATCATCGCGCAGATCCGTGAATTTGGCGCGACCCAGCACCTCTGCATCGAAAAAAGCCATCAGCGTCATGTCGGGTGCTTCACGCTCATATACCCGACTGTAATCTATCAGGGCATTCAGGCAGAACATGTTTTCCTGGGTGTTTTCCCAGTGATCGCGATTTTTGCGGCTCTGGGTTATATAGCGTACGAGTTTAAACGGCATATCACCCACCAGTTGCCGACCCGCATCCGTGCGGCCATAGGCCGTCAGCGCGCTTAAAATGGCACCGTTGGTCCGCAGGGTGGATGAAAGGATGCGCGTGTAGCTGTCGTCGATCACTTCACTGAAGACAAACTTGCCGCCGGATTGATCGGCGTGGGCCAGAATCAGGTTGCCGACTTCAGCGCGCATCGCATCTGAACCGGTCACCGCTAAAGCCGCCAGCAAAAAATGGGCCTTGCCGAATAGGCTCATCTGCGGCACATAGGGCCGGTAGCGCTGCAGATCCGACAGGCTGATGAGGCCCTGGTCAACCAGCGCTGCCAGGGCCACGGCCCGTACCGTTGAGGCCATGCCTTTGGTATAAAAACCCGGCATCACATTGCGGCGCAGCAGGTTGAGCAGATATGCGTGCAGCTTTTCCGCAACCGTTGCCGGTATTTCATAGCCGCTTTTCCGCAGCCAGTTAAACGCCAGCGCCGTGTAGGCACTGAGGTAAGGGCTGACATAGCGGTCGCGGGGTATGTAATACGCCATGCCCCCGTTGGGCGCCTGGTAGGCCGCAGCCCGTTCCAGCATGGATTGGGGCAGGTGCTGACTGTCTTGCCAGGTAAAATCATCGGCCAGGTAAGATTTAAGGCTGTTGTAATGGGATGCCATCACCCCCCGGGTGAGGACCTGCTCCCAGCAGACATAGGGATAATCGCGCAAATACCGGAAAGCGCCTTCGAGGTTGCCGATCACGGTTGGCGACAGCAGCAAACTCACCTGGCCGACATCCGTTCGAATGTCTTGCGGGAAAAGAATTCGCTCGCGAACCGCTTCTGCCATCGTCGACCCATAGGTAGCCGCAGTTTCCAGACGATAGCGTTTTTGAACATTGACGGTGTGCATAAGACCGTCTTTATCCAAATCATCACCACCGCGGGCCGTCAATTTAATTTGACCGTCATGCGTGGTTTTCAAGGGCAGCCAAACCGTGGTGCGCTTATAGGGCTCAACTTCCATGGTGCGGGTCGCTTCGCGCGTCTTTTGCCCGGCAGCGGTTTCAATCATACCTTCGGCTGATAGGGTCACGGTCAACTGCCGTTTTTGGGCGGTACGGTTCATAATGCTGAAACCGGCGTCAAAACTGTCGCCTTCGGTCACCTGGTTGGGCATCACCGGACGAAGCTCGGTGGGTCGATTGACTTTAAAATTACCTTCTCCCAATCCCATCCGGTCGCCGGGTGTCACCGCCATGGCCAGCACCCGCCAGCCGGTCAGGTTGTCCGGTACTTCAAATTCGATGGTCGCCCGGCCTGCGGCATCCGCAACAAGGGAAGGATTCCAGTAGCTGACGAATTTGAACACCGATCGCAGGCTGATGTCCACCCCCCCTCCCCCACCGGTGGCGGCTCCTTTCTTTTCAAACTTCTGTCGTCCCACCAGCCGCATGAGCAAACTGTAATTTTCCAGATCAAGTCCATCGATCGTGTAGAATCCTTTGTAAGGATCAAAATAATCCCGGCCCTGAATCAGTAAGTCAAATACGGCTTCATCCAGCACGGTGACAGCCAGTTCGATCGGCTCACCAACAACCGCGTGGCGTGGCGTCGCCGTTAATTTCACCTGTACCCGCTCCCGGGGCTTATAGGTATCCTGCCCGGGCTCGACCTGAACCTGGATTTCTTTATAGGGATCGGCGACCGGTACTTTGACATAGCCCATACGAAAAGCAGGCTTACCCAGGTCCACCTGGTTGTCGGCGGGAGGCGTTTCAATGCGAGGGGACATGACCACCACGGACAGATAAAAACCCGGCAGAAAATCTTTCTGCACTTCAAATTCGATGATAGGGGTACCGCTTTCCAGTGTTTGCAGCCAGCTTTGCAGAACACCGTAACGTTCAACGGTAATCAGGGCCCGGGCTCCGGGAAAAGGATTTTTGATCAGGTAGCGCGCCCGGTCGCCGATATTGTAGCGCGATTTTTCGGCAATGATTTCAAGGCTGTTATCCGGCCGCTCCTGCCACACCACCCGCCCCTTGCCGACCACCCACTGATAGATTTCGCTGCTGTGGGGGCGATTGTGGTTGTCTTGAATCGTCGCCGTAATGCGGTGGGAGCCGGGATCTTGCGGCGTAAACTCACATTGAACCGGCTGCAGTGTCGATCTCATTTCGCATTGAGCAATCACTACCCATTGATGGGTGTAGTGGGTTAGATAAGCATTGCCGGCGCCTTTGACCCGGGCAGCCTTTGTTTCCCGGCGTTCAACTTTAACCTGGATCGGCACACCGCCGCGGGGTTTTCCCAATCCATCCACCACCAGCAGGTCAACTGTGGCCGGTTCATCTTCATTCATGACCCAATTCGTGGAGCGCAGTCCCACGTATCGATCGCGGCCGGCATAATCGGCTGTGGCCCGGCCGGTCATGTACTTGCCGCGATCATCCCTGACCGCGCTTTCAACAACCAGCCGACCGTATAATATTTTGCTTTCGGGCATGTTGAACCGGGTTGTCTGGTCGCCCCGGTCATCAACGCTGTCTTCAATTTGATGGACGGTTTGCTTGGGAGGTGCACCCGGGACATATGTGTTGAATCGAAATCCCCGGGCAGCCGGATCATCCGACCGAAAAGCGCGGCTTGCCAGGGTCGCCGTCACGCGGCTGGCGGCATCCGTATAGGGTCCGCCGGCGTGCAGCCTGGCCCGGGTACTCACCTCGACGTTGTCGCCCGGTTGAAAATTCCGGCCGTTGAGATCCGTGGTCACTTTGAAGGGCGCCGGGGTAAAATCACTGACCAGCACCCGCATGGGCTCCCATCTTTCCTGGGAAAAGCCAGCCTTGAGCTGAAATCGGTACCAGCCCACAGCGCCTGTTTGCGCTACCCTAAACTCCCCGTCATGGGCGCCGAATTCGGATAAGGCTATACCGGCAGCGGTATGCACGATTTTGCCGGTCGGATCGATTATTTCCAGGGTGTAGCCTTTGGCGGGCGCCGGCACAAACGTCTCGTTGCTCTGATCGCGGACATACAGCTTGTATTGAATGGTATCGCCGGCCCGGTAAACGCCCTGGGCCGTGGTGCCCCAGGTGTGAATGTGGCCGTAGCGCCGGCGCATATTGGGAGACACCGAATAGCGCGATGCCCGGTATGTATCAATCCGAAACTGTTGGTCCAGCGGCACCAGCGCCAGGTCATGCGCTTTTTCGACTTGCACGAACAGGCGGGGCTCGGTCATCTTATAGGGGTGGATATACTTTAATTTGGGATCAAATTCGCGGGTGCCGGCCAGCATGGCCACACCCGTGGCGTCCGTCACCGCCCGGGTCAGGACCGCAGGATACTGCGGCATCGCCGTGTAGGTATCGCGAAATAATTTGACCGTGGCACCGGCGGCGGGTTGTCCCGTCTTAAACTCCGTCACCCACACCAGGGTGTTGTAATGCCCGACCTTGACATGCACCTGAAACGGCGTTACCTGGGCGAAAAACCAGCGATCCCAGGGGTGCTTGGACACAGCCGGGCTGGTGTTCACCCGGCCCTGGACCACGCCGGATTGACCTTCGAGCATCTCGCGAACCCGCAGGGGCGTTCGAAACGCGATGTCTTGTGCCTGCGGAATTTGAAGCTCGTAATTTCGGCCGCTCTGCTTGCCATTGGTTGTCAGACGATCATAAGCCAGGGTAACCTTTTTAAGATTGGTCACCACCAGGGGCATTTCTGTGTCCACGTCTTTTTCCAGCACCGCCCGGGGATGGGTCAAGGTGAAATCCGGCGGCCGGTTATCGGTGGCAAACTGCATATCGATTGCAGCCGGTAGGGTGCGGCCGAATTCATCCTTAAATTTAGCGGAGTCGCTTTGGATGGAATAAATTTGATCGGCCTGCAGCACTTCCGGCAGCCAGACTCGATACTTGCGTCCTTGTTTGTGGGGTGAACGCAGCCGGGAATAACCGCGGTAATTGGCCCAGGGGTCATAGTCTTTTCTGCCGCCGGCCAGATCCGGCACGATGCCCACATGGTCTTTGACTTGTTCTTCGATCACCGGCGCACTGAACACCAGGGCCGCCCGTTTCAGCGGATTACAACGGCCCTTAATCTCCAATTGCGCCTCAACCGCGCCGATGACGATCTTTTTGTCCGTATTGTCGGTGCACTCAACCCCTTCAAAAGCAAATTCAGGAAATGTGTGAAACGCAACCAGGACACGGTTTTCCGCACCGCGTTGCGGTCCGTCAAAGGAGACCAGTCCCGGCTCCACATGCAGCTCAATTTTGCGGTCCGGGGCAAGTTCGGCGGCAGGGGATACCAGCCAGACGCGCCGGGCCTCGATACCGCGGGTCGCCGCAGCATGTCCTGGGTCACGGTCAGATGGCTGCGATGACGTTGCCGAACCCGGGATCAAAGTGATTTTTTCTCCCGGCACAGCAATAAATAAAGGCGTCTGTTTATCTTGCGGATCCGGTTCAACTTTCAGGTGGATCCGTTGCTGTGGTTGCCCATCAACTGCCATGAAAACATGTTCAGCCACCGATGTTTGGGTTACGGGCTGACTGAAAGTCATTCGGATCAACGGCAGGCCGGGAGCCTGCCAGGTCCTGAACCAGGCATGTCGTACCCTGGGACGTTCGGTTGTGAAGCTGTGCCGCACGGGCTTGGCCAGGGTTGCACTGTCTTCGGATTTAATGCCCGGATTCACAACGATCGCATAGCGGGTGGCGGGTGTTAAAGACGATTTTTCATCGAGTTGACAGGCCAGGGCACTGGTATTCAGCCAGCGCCACTGACAGTCCAGCCCGGGAGATATGGTAATGGGAATTTCAGCGGCGCTGCGCTCCATACGCCCCACCGGCACCACTGCCCGATCAAACTGAAAAACAATCTGCCGTCCCGGCGGGACATCCTTGCCGGTCGGGGTAATTCGAACGATCCGCAGCGCAGCCGGTTCATCGCCGGAACTTGCACCGGTCGGCAACATCAAACTAAAAAAGGAAAGTAGAATCGCAAGCCATATAATTGAATAGGCACCATAGTGACGCATCGTTTTTCCTCCTGAAACAGGTGACAGACTTTTGATTTCGGAAGTCGGAATGCGGAAGTCGGAATTATTCTATATTCTGGGGTTCTCCTTCTTTTATCCGCTCAATATCTTCCTGTGCCCATTTTTGAGGCGAGTACCGAATGCGGGATTTTCTGGCGGTATCGACTTGAAGGCAGCGCTCAAATGCCTGCAGGGCGGAAGCAGCATCTCCATTCAACCACCGGTTTAACCCGATAACATATTCGGCGGACACTTTCCAATCCGGTGAATCGCCAATCTGCCGCCTGAATTCTCTTTCGGACAGGCTACCATTGAGAAATTTAGCCTGCAATGAGAAAAATTTAAATTCATCAAATTCATTTTCAACATAATGCCAGTAAATCTGCGCATCGGCCGCAGGACTTGAGTACCTTGCGGTGGTGATACCGGCCAACATGCCGGCAGTCACCCTGACGAGTTTGTCTAGCTGCCGGGATCGCATGACCCGGTCATAAAGCCCGATTGCGTCCCCATAGCTTCCCAACTCTGTGAATCGATCGGCCAGCAGCATTGCGGGAAGGTGCTGGCGGGTTATATCTATCGCATCTATATCTAACGTATATTTTAAATAGGCGAATTCACTCCGTGTATCACCTTTACGGCGCTGGAGTTTCGCCATTAAAATTAACGATTCGACTTTGGTCGGTGCCAATTTTAAGCTGGCAGCCATTTGCATTTCGGCAGCAATCAATTCACCTTTCCGCAAATAGTGATGGGCAAGTTCATTTAATACCTGGGGAAACTCGGGTTCCCGCTGCAATGCCTGATTCCAATAATCCACTGCCCGCCGACTCTGACCCAATCGGGCTGAGATTAAACCCAGTCGGTAGGGTGAATCCGCATCCCAGGAAAACTCATCCATGGATTTTTGATAGGCTGCTACGGCCTCATGCAGTCGACCGGCAGATTCATGGTGCAGTCCGACAAAAAAATAATGTCGCGCCGATTTGCGCGCTGCCAGATTCTGCCAGTCCGGCCAGCAGATCAGACAAAGAACCGCGCCGCCGACAAGCCATTTATAAAGGGTCCGTTTTTCGCGGGCCTTAAACCAGGTATATAAATACCATAGCGCCACAGCGGCAAACATGGTCAACAGGACCGCCGGCGGTAAGCGATAGCGGTCTGAAACCTTGAATGGAATAATGGATAGAATCACCGCGACGGTGACCATAATCATGAGGGTTTGGTCTCTGGTTGGCTGGCGACACATAAATAAACCGAGAAGGCCCAAGGGACCGATCAACCAGAAACCGGTCCAGGGTAATGCAAGAAATTGCGAATAATTGCGGTAGGCGGCCACATCAAATTCCTGACTCCACTCACGCGCATTTGCAAAAATAAGAATTCGCTGCACAAAATTCAGGGCCACGCCTGCCGGATCTCCTTTCATTACATCCCATAGCTTTCTCCCCCAAAAATTCTCGGTTTCAGGCTCAGAAAAAGCACCAGCTTGTCGCGGCAAATTCATGTATTTGTCAAAAAGAATACCGGCCGGAGGATGCAGTCCTTTAAATTCGGGTGCCAGACCCGAATACAGGCTCCAGGTCGCCTGGGCGCGCAGCATCGGTATGCCGATCAGATAATAGTTGCGGGCCACGATTGGTCCAATAATTAATACCGTTCCGCAGGCAAACAGCAACGCCGCTTTAAAGGCCGCCTGCGGTTGACTCCAATTTAGCCGGATCAGCCAGAACAGGATGCACGGCAGAACCAGAAACAGGTTGGCTCGCACCCCGGCAGATAAGGCAAATGCAAAACCTGCCACAAAGAGGACCCAATACCTATTTGAATAGCGGGTCAACAGCCAGAGCGTCAGGCCGAGGAAAAATATGCTGAAAGTTTCGGCAAATTTTTCGGATTCGAATATTACCAGCATCCAGTAAGTGGCAATTAGATAGCCACAGATCAAACCCACGCGGCGGTTCCAGACCCGGGTGGCAACCTGGGCCATTAAAACTGCCGTCCCGGCCCCCATAACACTCTGTAGGATTTTATTTACAATCGGGCTGGGGCCCAAGAGTATCTGCTGTACGGCCAAAAAGGCCGAATAAATCGGCAGATAATTCCCCACGCTATCCCACAGCCAGATGCCGTCGACCATCTTGTCGGCCCATTTGGCATACGAATGCGCATCCACCACCGGGACTCCGAAAAGCGGATTATCAGTGGATTGGAACACATAAATCATCCTGAATGCCAGGGCGAATATAAATAAAATAAAGCCCGATCGCTTTCCGATTGATGGTGACTCCGGATCAATTCCGCTACCGGAATCCGATTCTAAACCATCGGACAGCATGGCGTTATGAGTATTGGTGCTGATCATTTGCGAAGCAATTTGATACAGCTTAAGTGAATGTTTCGGTCATTGAATATCGGAATTTGCAGATTATTTTAAATATTGGATTTTATTGGCTTATAGGCCTATAATTCAAGTTGTTTTGAAATTTTATTTGCGTCAAACTTGCTTGGGTAACGCATCATAGCCTGAAATTATCTCTAATTGTACTATAATTTGTTACTAGTTCAATCAAAAATTTAAACGAGATCATGTCAAAACTTTTTATTTTGACAATTTCTTTCAACTTTTGTTAGACTTTAGGCTATTTAAAAAGCGGCGGCATCCCAGTAGCTGAATCCTGATCTATCGGGGAGGGAGACGGAAGGCTAAATTTGCGTGCTGACTCAGTCGCGAGGATAACGAATTACCATGGATAAAGAAATAAAATCGTCGCTGTTCATTGACGCCATGAAAATTATCAAGCGCGAAATAGAACGCATTAACGCAAGTGAATTTCTGAATAAAATCTTGCAATTAAGAAATAAGAAGCATTTTTCGACCTATCTGGTGTTGACTTTTGCAGGGCTTGCCACCCTGTCGGTTGTCGTCATCGTCATCGCGCTCTACGGGTATTTTGACAAGCGGGTCGAGTCGGAATTCAGAAAAAAGATCCTGGCGGAAAAAGGCCAGGTCGAAATCATTTTGCACAACCGCATCTCCAGCATCAGCAGCCTGTTAAATGATCTCGGATCTGACAACATTATACGGGTGACGGTGATGCTCGACGGAAAATCCCAGCTCGAAGAACGGGTATCGGAGTTCTACCCGTCCGGGGGGGGCGTTCACTTTTTTGTTAAAAAGCAAGGTGAGAGCGCAGTCATACCGGAGTCATACCCCGATGTATCCAAAAGCCTGATCGACTTTTCGCTGAGACGATACCCGTATGGCGAAGTTCTGGAAGAAGGTCTCGATACTCGATTGTTGTGGTGGCTTTCAACCCCTATTATGTATCAAACTCAGCTGATGGGAACCGCATATGCCCTTTATGATATGACCCGGGACAAAAAACTGATTGAGCAGGTCCACCAAACGGCAAATGGTGACGTATCAATGCTCAAAACCGGTCAGCTTTATAGCCTGGCCTCAAAAAAAGCGCTGCAGCTCGATCAAGAAATGCTCAACGACATCGCCAAGAATTTAGAACCTCTTCGGCTGGACAAAAAAAATATCCTATCTAAAATAGACGGATTTGATAATCTATACTTTAAGTCATCGTTGGAAACCCTCATAAATGAAAAGCGAAAAGTCACTTTTTGGATCGGGCTGTCCTCGATTGTCATTCTCGCGCTTTCGATCATTTTGTCTATCCAGTTGGGAAAGCGAATGGTCGAACCGTTGCGCCGCATGACCAAAATGGCAATTCAAATCTCCGAAGGCCAAAAAAATCTTTCTTTTGAGACCGGCAATAACAATTACTGGGAATTTGATCAATTATCCCAGGCCTTCAATTACATGCTCGCCAATTTAAAGGATGCCGAAGAGCAATCGCGCTACAAGGAGCTGCTCGAAAACGTGGATGATGCGGTGTACATCCTTGATCGGGACGGCAATGTGCTGGAAGCCAACGAAGCCGCCTATGCTCGATTAGGATATACTCCGGAGCAATTTTTCGAATTAAATTTAAGCGATATCATACCACAGAAACAAGCCCGCTCAATCATAGAACAACTGGGACAGGAAAACCAGGAGCAGGGTCCGGGAAAGATTACCCTGGAAACCACCCATGCCGGACCCAAGGGAAAATTGATTCCGGTGGAAATCCAGTCCCGGGCCATATCCTACCGTGGGCGCAACGTTATTCTCAATGTTGCACGGGATGTTACCGCCCGCATCGAAGCCGAAAGGGAAAAAAAGCAGCTGGAAACGCAATTAATCCATTCGCAGAAAATGGAGGCCGTTGGTACACTTGCCGGCGGGATCGCTCACGATTTTAACAATCTACTGATGGGAATTCAGGGATATATTTCTATGATGCGGCTGCAAACCGATCAGGAAGGTCCGGAAGATCCAAATGATGAATACCTCCAGGGCATTGAAAATGCGGTCATGAATGCCGCCAACCTCACCAACCAATTGCTCGGCTTTGCCAGAAAAGGCAAATATACGCTGCGCCAGACCAGTTTAAACCGCATTGTCGAAAACAGCACCAAGATGTTCACCCGCACCAAAAAGGAGATTGTCACCCATTTAAAGCTGGGGGATAACATCTGGGCCGTTAAAGTCGACCAGGGGCAAATCGAACAGGTACTGATCAATCTTTACCTCAATTCCTGGCATGCCATGCCCGATGGCGGCGATATTTTCATTCAAACAGAAAATGTCTATTTGAGTGATGATTATTGCATTCCTTTTGAGGTGCCGGCCGGAAATTATGTAAAAGCCTCCGTCACGGATACTGGTACCGGAATCAGCAAAGAAATCATCGAAAGGATATTTGAACCTTTTTTTACCACCAAAGATGTCGGCAAAGGCACCGGACTCGGTCTGGCTTCGGCCTACGGCATCATTAAAAACCACAACGGCGTTATTAGAGTTTACAGTGAATTGGGGAATGGCACCACGTTCAGTATTTACCTGCCGGCATCCGATGTTAAAGTCGCGCAAGACATTCAGGTAAGCTCGGAATTGTTGAAGGGCAACGAAAAGATCCTGCTGGTCGATGATGAAGAAGGCACGATCCATGTCGAAAAATTGATGCTCAAAGAACTCGGCTATTCGGTGTTGCCGGCCCTAAGCGGTCACGAGGCAGTGCAGCTGTATAAAGAAAATATGGTAAACCTGGATCTGGTAGCGCTGGATATGATTATGCCCCAAATGAACGGCAAAGACACCTATGTGGAATTGAAAAGAATAAATCCGAAAGTTAAAGTTTTACTGGTGAGCGGATACAGTTTGAATAAACAGATTGAAGAGTTATTGGACAAGGGTTGTAACGGGTTTATTCAAAAGCCCTTTGATATCGTACAGCTTTCTCAGAAACTCAGGGAAGTTTTGGAAGATTGAAGATTGAATAATTGTGGTCCGCCGAAGGCGGATCGCTCCGCCCTTCTAACACGGGCATTAATTAAAATAGAAAGAATACCTTAAATATTCAATCTTCAGTCTTAAATCTTCAATTATTGTTCCGCACCCAGGATGATTTCGATGCGTCGATTCTGATGGCGGCCCTCTTCGGATGTGTTTGGCGCAACCGGTCGGTAAAAGCTGTAGCCACGGGCCGATAGCCTTTCCGGCTCAATTCCTCCTTGCTCCTGGAACAACCAGACGACAGCTGCTGCCCTGGCAGTTGAAAGTTCCCAGTTGCTTGGAAATCGTTTCTTCAATCCTGCGCTCAAGGGAATATTATCGGTGTGTCCCTCGACCACGATATCCTGGTCTTTGTTAACCTTGAGAGATCCCGCCATAATTTTCAGCAATTTCATACCCCGCTCGCTAATTATCGCACTTCCTGAATCAAAAAGAATTTTATCTACAAAAATAACTTTCAGCTTGTCATCTTCTTCAACTACCTCGATTTCCTGGGCCGCAATTTGATCTTTCAAGCTGGTTTCGATGGTCTTTTTGGTGTCATCAAGCAGTTGAATGACTTTCCCTTGAAGTTGAATAACCGATTTCTTTTTACTTATGTCCAGTTTAAGCCGCTTTAGGTTATCCAGCAGTTGCTGATTTATTTTACTCAGATAGGTATTTTGACCCTTCAATTCCGTCGCGTCCTGAAGATATTTATTTCTGGCGGCCTCACAATCGCGGAGTTCAAGGTCCATCCTACTATTCTTATCTTCGGCCTGCTTTAGTTCAGCCGCCAGCTCATCCTTTTGGGAGCGAGACGTCTTCAGTTCGCTATCGATTTTCATATATTGGGGCAATGGTACGCACGCGGAGATCAGGAAAATTGCTATTCCTGTAAGAAGAAGAAGCTTTGGGGTAGGCATAAGCGTGTCTCCAATTCTTAAGGAAACAGATCGGTAACACTGGTATAATTAAATATGAGTAAAGCAGCAATGATTACGGCTACAATAACCATCGAAAAGATAACAACACCTCTGCCGGCCGCGAGATTATCTATTTTATCCGCTATTAGCTCGATTTCATGATCAGTCAGGCTCTGGATGCGAAGTTGGGCTTCCTGCGGGTCTATACCCTGGGAGACCAGTGCGCTCTTGATCTCCTCGCGATCCATCAGTTGGTGCAGATAGTCACGTGTTTTCTGATTGTTCCCCGCCTGCAGGAGTTTCTCGGTCCCGATCATGGCTGCCGAAGCAGATTGATATGAAGTGGACACCAGCACCAATACGATAGCCAGAAAAATACTGGTCGGCTTGACAGTATTTTTAAAAAGTTTCATCGATGCTCTATATCGTTTTGTGAATGAAACAGGAATGGTTTGATAACCCCATTTAATCCCCGCAGTTGATTCCTGAACGTTGCCCGAGGTTTTAAAATAGATTTTGTATATTCTTTAAGGGAATCTGTCAATAGCTTTAAATCCGCGTTCAGATCGAATCTCCAGCAATGTTTTCTCAGACTCTAATTTTAGGGGGCCGCCAAGCGCAACCGCCTTTATTGCTGTTGCCAGGGCTTCCTGCTTGCGTCCCTGCTCTAAAAGCACCTGGGCCAAGTTATTATGTGCTGCGGCTGATTGTGGATGCAAATGCGTCGCCTCACGAAACGCATTTTCAGCACTCTTGAGGTCTCCCAGCTTATAATAACTGTAGCCCAGGCCCATCCTTGAGGTCAGGCTATTCGGCCAGCGGGTCAGAGCTGTCTGGTAACCAATTGCGGCAGCCTGATAATGATTGGTTTTCTCCAAAACGACAACGCTGTCCAGATAGTCATTTTCTTTTGCCAGGACAGGCAACTGGTTGGGTTCGAGCACCATCAGGCCCCAGTGGTTGCTGCGAGCCCAGGTTTTTTCGAAAAGCAGGTAAGACATCACCTTGCGTCGGGTAGTCCCGGAACGAAGGATGACGGTCTGTTCGGGCACGTCATAACCGATGACAACGGCATAGTGCCAGACCGGCAGCCAGGACAAACCAAGATTCTGTAGAATAATCACCGGGTGACCGGCTGCAATTTCCGGAAATATTGATTCAGGATCACTGATTTGATAGGCAATTTTACCGCGACGCCGGGTTGCGCCGACCATGGCCAGCTGCAGGCTCCCTTTACGCGAGGGTGTATAGACCTGATCTTTCAGCTCATCGGGGGTGACCGCCAGGCCACTCCAGGTCAGCGCCATGGCCAGGGTCGCCGGACCGCACTGATAGGCATCCTGCGGGTAGAATGGAACGGTATCCAGTTCAATGGCGGCCGGCACATTTTCCGGCAGCCGGGGCATGGGAGTCCGCTGCAATGCGGAACAGCCGAAAAACAGCGCAAAAATACAGCAAAGTGAAAGATAAATAAGGGATCCGGGTTTGTTAATTCGGCAGGCTGCCATATTGTCTTTGCAGGCGTTCACAGATTCAAAGGTTTCGGGTAGTTGTTTTGCGGTACTATATACAAAATTAAGAATTTGGACAAGGGGAATATACGAATTTGGGAATTTAGGAATTTAGGAATTAAGGGATTGGGGGACAAAATCAATAAATTAAAATTGATAGAATTCCTTCAATCCATAAATCCCCCAATCCCTCAATCCTTCAACCCCTCAATCCCTTCCGTTTGAGTTTTTGGGATCGGCGGCGGTTTGATTTTCTTTTTGCGTGGCGGCGGCTTTTGCCAGATTCCACCGGCAGCATAACACTGCCAGCCCCACCTGAGCCATTTCAGAAGATAAAGCGCCAGCCAAAGCGACCAAAATAGCATCAGCAGGTGGAATATCCATTGCGGCAGCGCAATTACCGAGGGCTGGGGCAGGATCTCGCCGATCAGGTCTTGGGTCCAGTGCAAATGAAAACTGGTGGAGCCATTGCCGGCAATCTGCATCTTCGGAATTCCCAGCAACCCCCGCTCGACCGCCAGATATAACCCGACCAGGGCCGCCAGGGTCCAGATCGCCAGCAACACCTGCACCAGATTGAAACTCAGCCATTTATCGGGCAGCGCATATTTACCTCGCGCCCCGAGGGCCAACAACCAGCCGACAATCATGATGGCCAGCAGCGGCGGAATTTGAGTCAGCCCCAGGCTCAACAATAGCCAGTGATGAGTTTTCAAGGGGGCTATTTGGGTCCGGCCCAGCCCAATGGCCGCCAGAATGACGACAATCAGGTAAGACCAGAACAAGACGGCCGGTCCCAGCTGAGGTCCGGCGGTCCACAGAATCCATCTATTTTGCGGCATTTGAAAAGATACGGCCGCGTTGACGGCCTGCTCGCCGATGGCTACCCGCGGTCCCTTCAGGTGTATCCTGCCTGCGGCCGGCTGATGCCATTCCAGATAAACGCCTTGTTTGCCGGGTTGCAGCGGAATGACCAGGGTGCCGTCCTTCAGCCGGATGGGCTGGCTTTTGCCGTTAATTTTTACGACTTGCAGGACCGCATCTTTGGGCAAAGACAAGGCGTGCTGTCCACCCCGGCTGGTTCTCACCACCAGCGTCAGGCCGGCCTTGTTCAAACGCTTGCCGGGCGTCCAATCCAACCGGGCATTGTCGATGGTTACCAACTGACCGGTTGTTGCCTGGGGCCGGCTGACTTTGATGGCAACACCTTCGCCGGGCCAGGGTCGCCACTCCGGACGCCAGTGCCCCTGTTGATCCTGATGATGGACGACCGGGATACCGGAAAGTTCGCAATGCCAGACAGGGCTGGCATCCAGCACCCAGGTCTCGGTCCAGGCCGCTGATCGCGGGGCCTGCAGTCTAATCTCCGGAGCCATTTCAAGGATCGATGTAAACCGTTTTTCCTGGACCTGGCTTTCAAAATTAACAATTGCCTGACCATTTTCTACCTGGATGCCGCCGGTCGTCACCGATTCGCCTGCCAGCAACGGCAGCGATATCACCACCGGGATACCCGGCGGTGTCAGCCGCTTGATAACGGTTGACAGTTGCCATTTCAAACCCAGGTGCAGCACACGCTCAACACTCAAAAACGGCGGCAGCGCAACATCGGCCAACGATAAACTTGTCGAACTTTCTTTCTTACGGCGAATCAGCTGAATCCCGGCGTCCACCGTTCCAGTCGGATGAACCCCCTGAATCTCCCAATCTTCGGCCTGCACCGTTACACGATGCGGTTTTAGCGGAATGGGTATTTGGATCGCGTTGCGCGCACCGGTCCGGCCAAGCAGGGTCAACCGATGAATGCCCGGCGGGATGAGCGCCCACATGCCCCCGCCGGTGTCCTTTAAAAGCCCCTTGATGGTCTGCCGGTCCAGCAAAACGGCATCCGGCAGCCAGGCGTCCAGATTCCCCGGCAAGGGTACCGCAGTCTGAGCGGCCGCATGGACTTCAATCAAAAACTGCAGACTGTCATTGGTGGCCGTCAAATCCATTCGCACCAAATCAGCGCATTGCGGGTAGCAGTCTGCTTTTTCCAAAAGCCTGTCTTGCAGCTGCTGCAAGATCTCAGGTGGCGGGAAAGCAGAATTTGCAGTTTCAGCGCCCGATGGTTGGAACCATCCGGTCAGTAATACAAATATTGCAGCTGCTGCAGCCGGCTTCAGGCGCTGGTTTACCAGCTGCCACCAAAAGCGCAAGTCCACCAGACCGATGATCAAAAACGCCAGCAGGATCACCCGTACAAAAGCCAATACCAGATTGGCCGTCGGGGGCAGCAGCCACAGGCGCAGCTGATGGTCGCCGGCCACCGGGCCGTTCCATTGCATGCGAATGGATCGCCAGCGCCAGGCGGGCAGACCGGGACCGGTTTGAATCAGTGCATTGGGGTCCTGGGTATAAACCGCCCGCTTGCGGGGATAATATTCGGATTTCTGTTCAACCGCCGCGCGTTTCTGGACAACGGACTCTTCCAGCGGCATGGAGGATACCGGGGCTTTTCCTTTTTCAAGCGCAGTTTCGAATTGGACCGCCCGGTCCGACGCAACCCTCTGAGACCAATTCCGGCCGCCGAGCTGTTCAAGCTGGGGATATATGCCCAGCCGAATTTGATGGACCATAAAGGGAATCGACACAACCAGCAGCACCGCGACCGTGACCAGACCCCAGAGCGTTGTCAGTCTCCTCAGCCAGCCGTCAGGCAATACGCTTAACAATGCCAGCACTGCCAGCAAGTGCAGCCAGACAAAGCGCGGGCTGCCCACCTCGTGGTAAATGATTGCCATGGTCAGCAAGGCCAGGATGCCCCATTTCCAGTTCTTCAATTTAAAGACAGCCAGGGCTATGATCAGTACCATAAAAAAGTCCAGCAGCGTCCAGCGCTGGAACCAGGTTCCCGGCAGCGCATCCACCCCGTGCGCCGTTAACAGCCGCCAGCCGGGCGGTAGATTTAACACGGCCGATACGCTCTGAAAGTCGTGGCTCCATCCCACGGCCGGGAGGCCATCGGCATCGGCGTCAAGCCGCGCATCGGCCTGTAAATTCAGATGCCCCCGCCGCAATTCCACCCCGGGCTTTTTATCTGCCCCGTGCACGGTGATCAGCTGATCCTCTCCGTCGACTGCGACACGACCGAGCTCGATCGGCGGATTCATCACCAGATACCACTTTTGGCTCATAATACCGCTGATATTGTCCTGGATGGTATAGCCCTTGCCGTCAAAATCAAGCCACCAGGTCCGCTTCAGATTGAGACGATCCGGCGCGGGCTCCGGATCCCCCCGGCGCAATTCTTTAAAACTCATGCTTGCATCCGGTTTAATGACATAGGCCGGGTATGTTTTCCAGGCAGCCGGCACATCGGCCTGGGCCGGATCGATGGCATCGACCCCCAGTATTTTAACCATGCGCAGGTGATTGCGGGATTTAAAAGACCAGATTTCCGTCCCGTAGGCAGCTGCAACGGGCCCGATTTTTTCAACCGGTTCCGGCAGGCGCGAGATGATTTGAATCGTCCAGCGGCCGGGGCGCGCCTGGAGCATTAACTGGCCCTGGGGTCCGATCCTGGCGGGCAACGGACTGTTCAGGGCCATGGGGATTGCGTTTTTCAGCAGGACACCCGGCAGGTTTTCTTCCCGGGCCTGACCGGATACGGCGATCTGGAGGTGACTGGTTATCGTCAGGGGAATTTCATCCTCGAGCAATCGAAAGATGCGCAGCTCCAGTCGGTTTTCTTTGTCCACTTTCTGGACCCGTTTCTGCAGCCAGAGCCGGCCCTTTTTGTCCAGCACCGGCGATGCAACCGGATTGCCATTGATATAAAGTTTAATCAGACCGCTGTTGGCGGGAATCCGGATCACTTCGGGCATTTCCTGCCACGCGAAAAAACCTGTGATGACATGCTCGCCTTCGGAAACTTCGATGGAAGGAATACCGTTACGGTTGATCACCGGGATCTCCTGATCCGCCAGTTTTACCGCCGTCGGCCAGATCGCCGCCCCGCCCGGCAGCGATACCCAACTCCTGGCGAATACCAGCAGGTGCTGTTCAAACCGTCCTTCGACCGATTCGACAGATAATTCCAGGCGCGACGGCCAGACGCATTGATAGAGATCCTGTCGGTTATAGTTCGTCGGGCAAAGGTGCTCTGCCATACCGTAGAGCACCCACTGCTTCCAGGGCTTGAGCTGATCTGGGATGTCGACCGGTTCTGTGGCGGGAACCGGTGTCGGCACAAAAAACAAAAGGAATATCATCAGAAAAGAAATACGGAGAAAATTTATCAACGAGGATTTAGACCTGACCATAACAGCCGATTCGGTTTTAAGATGTCGTGTTTTCATATGAGGTATTATACCATGATATTAAAAAATGCCCTAATTTCGAATCCTCGGAAGCATGAGGGTGTTATCTGAATTCTAAAAAGACAGATCTATGATAAGCATACATCCCGATTCCCCAGGCGTTCACCCCGGTCCGACTCCAGTTCCCCGGGTTACTTGACACACAGGTGCCTTCCGTATAAATTGCTTCTGAGCTAGATCAAGGTCTTATAATTTTAAGGTGCTTTATTGTGATTCTTGGGTTGCTTTTATCCATGCTAATTGCATGGCTTATATTATTTCAAAACAAGATCGGAAGGTAGAATTGAATCATATAATAAATTGAAATCGGAAGCCGGACAACCTAACTCGAAAAAGGGAGCCCCTCGTTATGATTATAAAACCCATAAAGACCTCCTTGTTTACTCTATTATTTGCAGTCATCCTGAGCGTAGGCGGACAGCAGGCGATCGCCCTGGAAAAATCCCCGTCGGAGTGTGAAGAAACTGTATTTCCAGCCCGGAATTTCACCAGAACCAAAGGCGCATAAAATAGATTCATCCAATCCTTCTCATTGCCCTCAGGTGTGACCGCTCCTTACACCATGCGTATCCGGGACATAAACTTTAAATCCCCCAAACACGGCTTAATCGTATGGATTAAATTGAATGGCAAACGGATTTTCCCTCTCACGGATCTGTCCAATGTTGGCAATGCGTCTTATTTTTCCAATTATCATTACCAGATGGATCAGGGGAGTCTGCAATTCGAGTTTAACGCAAACCTGACCCCTTGATACAAGTCAGACGGGGCGGGGGCTCGGGCCATGCTAAGTAATTGACATGAAACGGGGCGAGACTCGGGCCTAATGCCGTTCTGCTAATTAGACCCGATAAGACTTGCTTCAGCAACGCATAAGGCAGGGCCGAATGATGAGCGACCCTGCCTTGAGCCTGGAAAACTGTAGCGCCATCGGTATTGGATACTATTAGGCCTTTATTATTGACATTACCCAGTTTCCCCAGTAAATTTAACCATGAAAGATATGATACGTTGCGGGAATACCTTCATCAAATTAGGTCGCTTGGTTCAGCCGACGTCCGCCACGCAAATCTAAATCGGAGATGTCTGCCAAAAGCTCAGGTCCATTGGGAAGTTGGATCCACCAGTGAGAATGGCATTGAATTGGGGGAAGATTTGGGATTTGAGATTATTGGGACCTAACCCAAGACATTCAATCATAAAGTAAAAGGATAGATACGCATATAATGTATAGACTTCTTGCATGAAGAGTAACACCATATTTCGCCTTCGCGAGTTAAGCAACAGGAAGAAAATTGCGAGGTCATGCAAAGGTTCATTGTGCCAAAAAAGCGCTCCAATTCAGACGATGCCGAAACACGAGCTGAGCGATTGCGCGAGTCTACCGACAGGCCCGCCGGCCTGGTGCGCAATATTCACTTTACCTTTCTGCTGTTTAGCACTTACAGCGGCATTACCATCGGCTCCACCACCGATAAACAGACGCTCAAAGTGAGCCTGGTGACCTTGCCGATTTTAAATGTCCAGCTGTCGATTGTTGCCTTTTACGCCGCTATTTCTTGGCTGTTTCTGTTATGCCACTTCAACCTGCTGTCACGCAAGCTTTACCTATTCGATGCCGCCGTCGCTGAAATTCCTGACAAGGTAGTGCAAAACGAGCAGCGCATCCGGCTGTTTCCTTTTCCCTTCAGCCAGATGCTTGCAGGCGCTCAGCTGAAAGGTGCCATCCTGCTCAAAGCTTCACTTAAAGGGGCATACCCGGTTTCAACCGACTTTAAGGGCGCCTGTTTGCAGGCTGCTGAGTTGTTGATAAGGCATGGCTGTAGCCCGTCGGTTTTGACAGCATAAGCATGACCCAAGCGCTTATCAGTTAAAGGAGAAACATTCCCATGAAAAGTGCAACCTTCTCAAGGCAACCCATCTGTTCATTGGTGGTTACATTAATTTTAATCAGTATCGCCCAACTTGGTTGTGACGCCAAAAAACCTGTGCGGATTGGGTTTATTGGCGGCACATCAGGTCGTGTAGCGGATTTAGGTATTTCGGGGCTGGACGCGGTCCAACTGGTCGTAGAGCAATGCAATAAACAAGGCGGTATTGATGGCCGCCAAGTCCAGCTTCTAATTAAAGACGATCAACAGATCCCTGATACTGCACGTCAAGCTGTGCAGGATTTGATCAGGGAAGATGCTGTTGCAATTGTTGGTCCCATGACGAGCGATATGGCTATGGCCGTTGCCCCTCTCGTGAATGAGGCTCGGGTACTTAACGTCAGCCCTACCGTTACTACCCAACGCCTCTCTGGTCGTGACGATTATTTTTTTCGCGTCTCTTCAACAACCCTCGAATACGCCACCCGCAGCGCCCATTACCAGATTAAATCCGGTGATATGCGACGTATCGCCGCCGCTTATGACAAAGGAAACCGCTCATTCACCGAAAACTGGCTGGAGAACTTTAAAGCCCCATTCATTGCAGGCGGTGGTGAAATCCTCGCCACCATCGCATTTAAAACAGACGAGGGGAAATCTTTTTCAGAAATTGCCCGTGAGTTACTTGTGCCTGATCCCGATGGTGTTCTAATCATTGCCAATTCTATGGATTCTGCGCTGTTATGCCAACAAATCCGCAAAACCAATCACAGCATTAAAATTACCCTGGCAGACTGGGGAGCTACCGAGAGGCTTTTGGAGCTGGGCGGCAAAGCCGTCGAAGGCGTTACTGTGGTACAAACCTTTGATCGGGAAAGCCCAAAACCACAGTATCAGTCATTTCGAACAACCTTTCTTGAACGCTATCATCGCGAACCAGGTTTTCCCGGTGTCTATGCATACGATGCTACACAGGTCGTCTTGACAGCCCTTAGAGCTCAAAAAAGAGGGCAGAGTCTAAAAGAAACCGTTCTTTCAATTCGGCAGTTCGATGGACTGCAAGGCAAGTTTAGCTTTGACGATTATGGTGATGTGAAGCGTTCAAATGCCTCCATCAGCATCGTCCAAAACCAGAAGTTCGTTGTAGTGGAGTAATCTTATGAAATCTTCTATACCACTCCGACACTATTTGTCGCTGCAGTTTGGTATTGTGGCTGCATTGCCTGCGCTTATTATCGCTTTTCTCGTATGGCTTTTCTTGATGCCGGCCATGCGAACCCATACCGGAATTCAACATCAGGGAATGGCTCGATCGATCGCCGGCCAGATATCCGCCCACTTGATGGGTGGTCAGCGTCAATTGATTGCCTTGGCGAATTTACTTGAAACTCAGGGGCATCGCCCGGCCCGGCAATTATTTCCAATGTTGGATTCGCAGTGTGGTAAAGGTGAACTATTTGAGACGATATACATTGCCGCAAATGAGGATATATCCATCAGCAGCGTCGGTTTGGCTCATTCACGTCGCTCAAATCGCGATGACCTGCTGGGCTTGGACCTGTCCGGCCGCAGCTTTATCCAAAGAGCGAGGAGTTTGAAAAGGGCCGTTTGGTCCGAAACATTCCTATCAACAGTCAGTAGTCATTTGGCTGTTGCACTGACCGTTTCGTTGGGCGACGGCCTTATCACTGGTGAGATCACCTTAGATAAACTGTCCGAGTTTATCAGCCACCTGCCGGTGGAATCCGGATTTCTCATTTTAGTAATAGATCGACACGGGCGGATCGTAGCCGATTCCCAGCGGCTGCGTTGGGGGCAGCATTTGAATTTGGCGACCCTTCCGGCAGACCAATCCGATGAGGGGCAGAGATTTGCCTCCAGTTCCTTTGAACTGGATGGCAGACCGCTATTTGGAACGGTTGTAGACATTCATCAACTGGGCTGGAAAGTTCTAGTCGCGCAACCGATTCAGAATGCTTTTAAACCACTGCGGACTACCTTCATGACGATTGCCATAGGTTTGGCAATTACCCTGGTCATGGCCTTTGCAATATCTTGGCTGCAGGCCAACAAACTTTCCCGGCTCTTTCAGTCTTTTGCCGAAAAGGCTCAGTCTATTGCTCACGGCCAGTATGACATGCAATGGCCACCAACCAAAACCACCGAGCTTATTCATCTGGGGCAAAGCTTGCAGCACATGGCTCAAATGATCAGCCAGCGTGAAAAGGACCTCATTGCCAGCGAGACTCGCCTGCATATCACCCTGGACTCTATCGGTGACGCGGTAATTGCCACTGATCTACACAGTGCCATCACTCGGATGAATCCAATTGCCGAAAAACTTACCGGCTGGCAGGCGGATAGAGCTATTGGGCAGCAGTTGTCAGAGGTTTTTAGAATCGTCAATGCTGATACACGGCAACCGGTTGACGATCCAGTGGATACAGTTTTGGCCAAAGGGGCAATTGTCGGTCTGGCCAATCACACGATACTCATTGCAAAAGATGGTCATGAATACCAGATCGCCGACAGTGGGGCCCCTATACGGCATACGGATGGGCGCATTGAAGGTGTGGTGCTTGTATTTCGAGATGTAACAGAGACTTATGCCCGAGAACAAAAGATACGTGAAAACGAAAAACTGCTCAAGAACATCACTGATAATGTCCCAGGGGTAGTCTATCAATTTAAGAGCACTCGGGACCATGTTCTTTCAGTGTCTTTTGTAAGCGCCAATGCTGCCGATATCTTTGGGCTGAATGCAAACCCTCAAACCTTTTTAGAGGACTTTCATGCCTGTATCCCTGAAGATGAAAAGGAGCGATTTTTTGCGTCTATTCGTCAAGCTGTTGATAAAGCAATACCCTGGAATTATGAAGGCCGTTTCATCAAACCTGGAAAAAATGAAATTTGGTTTTCAGGCAGCTCCAGTGCACAAAGATCGGGGGATAATCTTATTTTCAATGGCGTGCTGGTTGACATCACAGACCGCCGTAAGATGGAAGCTGCTCTTCGCATCACCCAATTCAGTTTTGATAAGGCCGCCATCGGCATCTATCACATCGGATCAGATGCTCGGATATTCAATGTAAACAAACATGCGGCCCGGACTCTTGGTTATTCTACGGCAGAATTGTCCGCAATGTCCTTCTTCGACATTGATCCGCATATGAACAGTGATAATTGGGGCCTGACATGGCAAGACTTATGCGAGGCGGGCGTTGCCAAGTTCGAAACGATTCACCGCCGCAAGGACGGTGTTGATTTACCGGTATATATCACATCCAACCTGCTTGCATACGACGGCCAACAGTTCTCGATCGCCTTTGTTCAGGATATTTCAGAACGAAAACGGGCGGAGAAGGAGTCTAAGCGTCTCGAGGTGGCTTTAATACAATCGCAGAAGATGGAAGCCATCGGAGATTTGGCCGGTGGGATTGCACACGACTTTAACAATATACTTTCTGCGGTGATTGGCTACTCGGAGTTATCGCTCTCAATGACCACGGTAGACTCACCCATCCATCATAATCTCCAAGGAATTATGGCAGCCGGACTGCGTGCCCGGGATTTGGTGCAACAAATTCTGACATTCAGCCGAAAAAATGATCGTGAATTGCACCCCCTGCTGGTTGGCCCGCTGGTCAAAGAATCACTCAAGCTGCTGCGCTCATCGTTACCCACAACCATCGAAATATCACAGCAGATCGCCCATAATACGGACAATGTGTTGGCCGACCCAACTCAAATCCATCAAATAGTGATGAACTTATGCACTAACGCCGCCCATGCCATGGAGGCCGATGGAGGACATTTGAAGGTAATCCTGTCCCAAGTTAAACTTTGTGAAGAGGATATTCGTCTGCATCCGGGACTGTTACCAGGATCCTACCTAAAACCCAGTGTTCAGGATACCGGCTGCGGGATTCCGGCGGAAATCATTAAAAATATTTTTGATCCTTATTTCACCACCAAAGAGAAGGGCAAAGGCACGGGCTTGGGATTGTCCGTGGTTCACGGAATTGTAAAAAGCTACGGTGGGTCCATTTTCCCTTACAGCGAACAAAACAGCGGCACAACAATCAATGTCTACCTGCCGACAGTAAAAAAACAAATCACAGTTGAGAATGCGGTAATTCCTGACCTACCCGGCGGAAGTGAGCATATTTTGCTGGTTGATGACGAACCGTCTATTGTTGAAGTGGGACGAATGATGCTGGAAAACCTTGGGTACCAGGTTTCAACAGCTACCGGGAGCAAATCAGCCTTAGAAGTGTTTAAACAGGCACCGCATGCGATCGATCTGGTTCTAACAGATATGACCATGCCTCAAATGACTGGAGATCAACTTGCTGTAGAGCTACTGAAAATCAGACCGGGTCTACCAATCATTCTGTGCACAGGCTACAGTGCCAAAATGTCAGGCGCTGAGGCTTTGAAAAAAAACATCAATGCCTTTATTCAGAAACCTATCGTAAAATCAGACTTGGCCAGACTAATTCGTAATGTCATAGATGATGGAGGACATAAGTAGCCGGATATATTCATCATCATGGCTAGGCCTGGGGGCACAGAAACATATTGGAGAATCAAGTATTAACTCATAAAGGCGCATCAAAAGCCGCGGCATATCCTGTCAGCTCAACGTAGCCTTCACCGATAACCGGATGCTTATTTTTGGTCCCATCTATCGATACACTGCCTTCCCAGTATGTCACCCCGGTGCTGCCGAGGGTTCGCATTTCCTGGTCGGGTAACCTAGGCGTGATTGTCAGATTAATCCCCAAAGGTTCAATCTGCAATTGCCAGCGGGCCGGGTAGCGTGCATTGGATTGGTTGCTGCGCCAGGTGTCCAATACTGCCGCGTTGATTTCTTGATGGGCTATTGGGCGGGGTGTGCCGTCAGCTTTGATGTAAGTTCCGCTGGAGGCAGGGTGCAAACCACCCGTTTTTGATCTTAACAGAAACACCATGATTTCCGATCGATCGGAAAGCTGCAGACTGAACCAGTCCCAACCGGTGATGCCCGGCTCCAGCAGGGCCGTGCTGAATTCGTGATCCATCCAGGCCGACCCGGTGACCGCAACCGTATTGCCGCCGATGGTGATGATCCCCTGCCCTTGCAGTCTGGTGAAAGAATAATAGCAGCTGGCCCTTTCCGGTGTGGCACCCTTGAGGCTGTATCCGCGGTCCCCATGCAATACGGCCGGTTTAGCCGGTATAAAATTCAACTCGAAGGAGAAATCAGCGGTATGTACTTGCAATATGTGCAAATCCGCTTTTATCCGGGTCGACCAGTTTTTTAAAAAGACCTTCGTATGTTGGGCCGGTTGATTGACTCCGGCCATTCCCAGCGCTGCGCGGGAGACCTCCTCGGCCTGCAGGTGCTGTTGGCCGGCAATATCCGACACGGCGGCGTGGGCCAGGTAAACCTGCGGGGTACGCCAGGCAGAGGGTCGGCGGGGCCATTTTTTTTCCGCACCCGGCGGGCTGATTTGGCTGCGGAAAAAGGTCAGCTGAAAGCCGTATCGGCTACCGTTTTCAGCTTGCAGATTGCCGGTGTAATACCACCACTCGGTGCGAAAGCCCGGGTGGGCTCCGTGGTCTTTGGGAAATTCGAGGTTGCAGGGTCCGGTGATGGAGAGGTAGTTGTCGGCTTCTTCTCCTTTTGCCGGTAAAGCAGTTAAAAGCAGCAGCAAAAAGACATGAAATAGGGTATTTTTGAACATAGTCAGATTTTGTATCATTCCAATAAAATAGAGCAAAGCGTATTCTTAATTTTAGGCATTTTAGGCAATTTAGATCATTTTAGGCATTCGTTTATTACGTTATATCAGTCTTTGATAACAAGGCACTGAAGAATAAGTTAATGTGACAATAAAAACTACCTACCTTTCCCGCAGCAGGGTTGCCGGCGGCTGCCGGAACACCATGCGGATGGCCGGCAGGGCGGCGGCCAGGGCCGTGATGATGATCAGCGGCAGCGACATGCCCAGGGCCCACCAGTCCACGCCGTACAAAAACGTCCAGCCGAAAGATTGTCGATTGATCACGTAAACCAGCAAGTATGACAGGATAAAGCCGCACACGATTCCGGCCACCTCACCGGCCACTACCATGAAAGCCGCTTCCCAGAATATCATTTTGCGGATCTGGCCGAAGCTGGCGCCGACCGCAAACAGGGTATTCAACTGGCGCGAGCGTTCCAGAACCATAACGGTCAGGGTGGTCGTAATTCCTAATGCTGCAATCACCAGCGCAATCAACAGCAGCACCGTCGTGACGGCAAACGTTTCATCAAATACCCGCAGGATCCCGTCGCGCAAATCCCGGCCGCTGATCATTTCCAGCCTGTCGCCCCAGCGCCCGATAATTCTTTTTCGTAAACCGGCCACGGCACGGTCCAGATCCTGGTAGCGGTCCTGAAAAAAGAAGCGCAACCCGCTCCAGTGAGGATCATGATAGCGCGCCTTAAAGTGCGCCAGGGAATAAAAGACCACGCCGCCCTGGGTGCGAAAGTCCCGCACCACTGCTAATACCGGAAGCTCGACCAGGGAGTCTTCGATGCGGGCCCGAAACATATCCCCGACGGTCAACCCCGTGCGGTTTGAAAACACTTCGGATACCCCGACGCCCTCGCCGCGCTTCAGTCGTGGGCGTATGTTTTCCGGATCACCGGTCATCCAGAAAAAGTCCGCATAGCGAAAAAAAACGCTTAGATCCAGAATCTCAAATTCGAAAGGAAACTTTTCATATTTTAAAAAATAGCGCCGGTTGGGTACAATTTCGACCGGCGAGTCCATGGTCCGGAACCAGGCCATTGCCTCGGCGGAGATGGGATGACGGAATTCGTTGACTTCGTTTAGTTTCGGCGTCAAAAACAAATCACCGCTGACGGTTTGATAGGTCCAGACTTCAACCGTTTGTCGAAAGCTGAAAATCATGATGACCAGCGACGCAAACAGCGCCACGGCAGTAATTAATGCCCCCACGGAGACCGCCGTGCGGCTGCCGCTGTCCCGGATGTAGCGCCCGGCCAGATAGGCAGGTGTGCCGGCTGCACGGTGCAAAACCGGTGACAGGACCCTGCCCAGCCGGGTCAAAAACCAGGGGGCCAACAGCGCGAACCCGACAATAAGCAGTAGTATTGCAAGATACCCCGGCAATGGAATACCCAGCACACCGGGCAGCAGTGAGAGCGGCAAAACAAGGCTGATGCAAATCAAACCTCCCAGGGCAAGTTTGCGGGGCGATTTTCTCGCCTGCATGCCGTGCTGTGAAATCTCCAGTGCTTCTTTGGGGGACACCAGCATCGCTTCCCGGGCAGGCTGTAAAGCCGCCACAACGGAAATGAACACGGTCACGGCAAAACTCAGTACAATTTCCCAGATGCTGAGAGAAAGGGTGTCCACCTGAACCCGCACAAAAAGAGTGGATATGGTCTGGCTGACACCGTGCAGCAGATATTTAACCAGAATACTGCTGATCGGCATCGCCAGCACCCAGCCAAGGAGTCCGAATAGCGCCCCCTCGGCCAGAAATATCAGCAAGAGTAAATAAGAAGAAGCTCCGGTGGAGCGCAGGACTGCCAGTTCGTGACGACGGGAGGCCGCATTTAATGCCACCAGGCTGTATACGAGAAACATACCCACAAATAAAGAAGCAAAACTCAAAATTGAAAGGTTCAGCTGATAGGCCCGGATCATTCCCCGGCCGCTTTCTTTGGTGGCCGAAGGTGAGCTGAGTACAATGCTTTCAGGCAATATTCCGCGCAGGTCTGCCAGTTCCCGGTCGGCGGCAGCCGGATTGAGCTGCAGGTCAATGCGGTCCACCATGCCGTATGTACCGGTAAATTCCTGAAAGGTGGCAATGTCGGTGAGTGCCACCCGACCGCCTTCAACCATTGCCAGGCCCTGGGGATCCAGGATCCCGGCAATTCGAAATGCGGCCGTCTGCTGGGCATGCTCAAGGGGTATAATGGTGCCCCGCTGCCATTGATACCGGTCGGCCAGCGGTTTGCTGACGATCATGGTAGCGGGATATTTTAACAGATCCAGCCAGAAATCAGCTTGCTGCTTGTCCGCCCCATGCGTTTGCCAGGTACGCAGGGGTCGATCCAAAATCGGATCAAATCCGATTAGCAGAAAAGGATCGGCCCCCTGCCGCGCCGGCCGGACGTATGTCGACAGCAGCGCAGAAGCGCTCTTGACGGCCGGATGGCGCAATACCCCGGGAATCAATTCCTCCGGCACGCGTCCGCCCGGCCGGCTTAACACCCGGTCGGCCCGGCCGGCGATCAGATCCATACTTTTGGTAAACGAATCCAGCGAGGCATGAATGGACAGCCTGACGCTGGTAAACACCGCCGCCCCCAGGGCAATACCGAATAACACGGTCAGTGCCCGTCCCGGGTGCTTGCGCATGTTACGCAGGCTGAACCAGATGAAAAATTTAAAGAAGAAAAAGATGTTCTGCACGATTTAATAAGTTAAATGAGTTGATAGCGTTTGTTGCGTTTGAGCCCACCAAGGACTTAGTATTGAGGAATTCAGGAATTTAGGAATTGTAGGAATTCTATCTATTATTATAGATATTATCGATTAATCCCCCAAGGCCTGACTTTCGAATTCATATCCTCAGTTCTCAGCACTCAGTCCGTAGTCCTTGTTCTTTTGCACTTCCGCATGCTTGCCGCGGCATAGTCCCTCCCTTCAGGGACAACGACGGGCCCCACTTCCGATTTCATCAGTTATCATACCGTCTTTGAGAGTTATTTTATTTGTGGCAAGCGCGTCTGCCAGGGTGCTGTGAGTCGCTATGATGACGGTCTGTTTCCCTTTACGGTTGAGCTCAGCCAGCAGTTCGATGACAACTTGCCCGTTGCGGCTGTCCAGATTACCGGTGGGTTCATCGGCCAGTACTATTGCCGGATCATTGATAAGCGCCCGGGCTATGGCCGTGCGCTGCATCTCGCCACCGGAGAGTTGGGCCGGCAGGTGCGTGAGGCGGGAATTAAGACCAAGCCAGTCTATGAATTCCATGGCTTTTGATTTGATATCGTGGAAGGGTTTTCCGGCCAGCAGTCCGGGAAGACAGGCATTTTCCAGCACATTAAGCGTGGGCATCAAATTAAAAGACTGGAATACCATCCCCACGACTTCGCGCCGGAAATGGGTCAGGTCGGTGGCAGAGGCACGCGTGAGATTATGATCAGCCACGGTTAACTCACCGCTGGTCGGTCGATCGAGGCCGGCCAGCAGAGACAATAATGTGCTTTTGCCGGATCCGCTTTCGCCCTTCAAAACAACCAGCTCACCGGCAGCAATTTCAAAATTGAGGTGATTAATACCAGCTACTTCACTGTAACCCAGTGAATATATTCGGGTCAGCTTCTTGGCGGCAATTACCGGTTGTGTGTTTTCAGATTGCATGGCGAGGTCAAAAATGCTGGAGTAATGTAGAAAGGGCGCATTGGAAAAAATCCAGTACTCATCGTTTCTCTCAAATATTCTTGAAAAATGAAATAGGGTTGGCCACGACTCGACTGAGTTCGCCGAAGTCCGTGCCGACCCCGATCCGGCAGGCACCCGTCGATGCAAATGCTTCGCCGCGCCAAGCGGTGATCTGCCCTGCGGCACATAGATTGCAATTGGATTCTAAACCGAGAATTCCTAAATCCCTAAATTCCCCAATCCCTGAATCCCTCAATCCCTAAATTCCCCAATCCCCTCCCCTATTCAGCCAGGATCCCTTTCTTAACTGCATCCTCGATCAAAGTATTCACATAATCCCAGAGTTCCGGGGCAGCGTCTTGCACCGGTCGCATGCGTTCGTGAACCTGACTGCTGTTGATATGGTTCGCCTGCCAGGTTTGGCCGTCGGTAAAATAATTGTGCAAAAACGGCTGTACCCGGTCCAGCGCATTGGCAAATCGGGACTCGGGAGTTTCTCTTTTTTCGAACTCATCCCAGAGAGCTCGAAATTCGGCGGCCTGACCGGCAGGCAAAAGACCAAAAATTCGATCGGCGGCAATTCCTTCCCGCTGGGCCTGGTTTTCCCGGCCCTTGTCATCATAGCAATAGGTATCACCGGCATCAATTTCAACCAGGTCATGTATCACCAGGATTTTCATCACGTGAAACATATCAATATCCGATTCCTTTGAATACTCCGCTAAAACCGGAACCAACAGGGCGATATGCCACGAGTGCTCGGCCGAATTCTCCCGTCGCGATCGATCCATTAAAATGGTCTGCCGCAGAACATGTTTGAGTTTATCGACTTCAAGGATAAACTCGATCTGCTTTTTCAACCGCGAGCTTTGTCCGGGAATCAATTTTTGATCAACATCATTTGCGGTGGTACTTTTCTTACTCGAATCTAACATCATCATTCGGCTCCCTAATTTTCAAAAGCCAAGCGTATCCGCTCGACTCGCTTGCGGTTGGCTCCCAGGTCGGAATATCCGATTCTTGATGCCGATTTTACGTGAATCAAATTTTTTTCATCTGAAAATAATAATTCCACGTCATCGACGAACTGAAAAATTAATGAGAAGTTGGCATAAATTTCTATTAACAGCAATATGATAGAATTAGAACAGTAAAGCCAGATACCTGATAAGCAAAAAGGATGTTGGTCAATTTAATCTCATTAATTTTCACCCTGCGGGCGAGCCGGAGACTTCCATGACCCTACAGGCCGCGCTTGCCGCGCCTTTCATTGTTAAGGGCTCAGCATAGTGCACGATAGCTTCGCCCTTAGGGTTCGCGCAAAAATAAATTCACAAATTTTAAGTGTTGAGGCGCCTGCCTGGCAAGGCGCGAAAGAGCAGGAATATCAGGCATATTCCAAGCTTTCGCAACGCCGCCAGGCGGGATGCATCGGCGCTTAAAATGTGAAGTTATTTTTGCGCGAGCCCTTAAGTGCCCCCGCTGTGCGGGATCACACATCTGATCTTACAAATTCAAGTGTGCGTCTTGCATATGAAAGTCTCCGACCCGTGCGAAATGCAGGTATCACCTGAATTTTTCATGAAGCACCCGCCAGTCGTTCATTTCGAGCAGCGCCTGGGTTAATTGATAGCGGCCATCGGCATACACTCCGTAATCACCGCCGCACCCCATGGCCGATGCAAAGCGAATCGTGTTGGCATAAAATTGCCAGGTATCGGTCCATTTTTTCTCAATGGCTTCGTCGAAGGGATTGGCCTTAAGGTCAGCCAGACCCTTTTGCCAGATGTCGCGCATCATGTCGGTTGCGGTTAAAATTTCGGCATTGGTTTGGCGGATGGTGTTTTCAAATCTTTGCCACTGCCCCTTGACCCAGGAAGTCCCATGACAATTCAAACAGGCGGCCTGCATGGTTTTGCGCCGGGTGTCCATCTCTTTTTCGTCAATCAAATATTGCGCGGCAAATTCACCATCTAAACTGGTGGGCAGCGGTTGGCCGTCTTTGTTGCGAATAACGCTCGTATCCGGGCTCCGGGGGTGCGGGTGAGCATATACCAGCCCGAATATGCGCCACGGCAGCCGATTGTTCATCTGGTGGGTTCTTTCTGAAACGACTTCTTCATCCGTATTGACCAGCAAACTGATATGGCAGGCGGCACAGGTGGGTGCCGTAAAATCCTTGCCAATGGTCCAGGGCACCGCATTAAAATCCCACGATTTGTTCATGGCCGAATAAATATTGCCGTGCTTGCTGGCTTCATACACTTTAAAGGCCGGCACATCCGGTCCCACATGACACTCTTTGCAGGTATAGGGTTTGCGTGCCATTTCTATCGAAAAGGCGTGGCGCGTATGACAGGCAGCACAGGAGCCCAGGCTGCCGTCCAAATTGATGCGGCCAACACCCTGATTGGGCCAGCCTTCGATAACGGGAAACTCCAGCTCTCCGGCAAGTTCGGTATCCCGGGTCTCGGTTCCGCTAACCTTGAGCCTGGTCCCGTGACAATAATAGCAAGTTTCCGCCTTTGTGGCCTCATCGGCCGGATCGAATTTTATTTTACCATCTTTGAATTCTTTGCGGCCGTTGATGCTGAGCTGCAGTTTATGGTACAGCTTGTTGGCGTCCAGGTTGTCGTAAGCATGCGACATCAGGTTTTTGGAATATTGCCCTGTTTCACTTGAGTGACAGGTCGCGCAATCGTTGGGGCTGACAACCACATGAATATCATGGCCGTTGTGTTCAAACGTGCCGGCATGGGCATCGGGTCTGAGCGTGTGGCATTCCGCACAACCCACCGTGTTGCTTTGCAGATTATCGGGCACCGTTTTGCTGGAAACTTTACGGGCCGGCCCATCAACGGCCAGGGCCTGTTTGGGGGTAATCTTTGAGTGGCGACTGTTTTGCCAGTCAGCGACAATGCCGGGATGAATCGAAGCGTGACACTCCAGACATTCTGCGGTCGCCTCGCTGACCGGTATGTCCGCCGCCAGACCTCCATCCACATTCAAAACCAATACGCCAAAAATTAGCACAAGCAGAGCGTTTTTCATGAAGGACTCCTTTATGATGGAAATATTACACCTGACGCTGCGCTTATTAGCATATGATTTTAAAATTGTCCAAGCATTACGTCCCATCGCCGATAAGCGGCAGTTCTTCCGTCAGTTTAAAAAGCACCAGATATTTGGCTTCTTCTTTTTCGTCGATATATTGCCGTTTGCGCAGTGATTGTAAAAGCTGGGTATCCTGCTCTTCTCTGACCTTGGTCAAATAAAGCCTTTTGCCCTTGTATCCGGGACCGTTCTCAACAAATAGATACGTTGCATGAGAATTTGACTGCAAATTGTGATGGGTGAGTCGATCGCGCATGATGAATGCCAAGCTCCCATCCTCCAGGATAGTGGGTCTGGCATAAACCGCTGCATCCACTTTGCCGGCATCATCGGCCGTTCCCAGAATGCCGATGCCTTTAGTATTTTCGAAATATTCTTTAAGATCCATATAACCCTCCTTAATATTTGCAATAGTAATTTAATTTGTTATAGTTCAATATTAAAAACTAATACCAAAAAAGATAAAGAAAAGGGATCGTTCCAATGAAAATTATGGAAAACCTGTGGCAGGTCGGTGGTGCTGAGTTCACAACAGTTGAGGATGCTGCAGTCTATCTGGTCCGGTTTAACGACAAGGCTATCCTGATCGATTCCGGTTGCGGCGAGGAGCATGATATGCTGGTGGAAAACATTTCAGAAGTATTACCGCCGGGTGTTGAGATCGAGTACCTGTTTTTGACCCACTGTCATTATGATCATACCGGCGGCGCACAGAAGGTTCGAGATCGATACGGCTGCAAAATAGTGGCCCACGAGTTGGATACCGCATATCTGGAAAACGGCGACAACCAGGTAACAGCAGCCGCCTGGTATGATGCTCAAATGATTCCGCTAAAAATTGATTATAAAATCAAAGATAAAACAGAAACATTTCAAGTCGGCAATAGTCAGGTGATCGCCCACCACTGTCCGGGTCATTCCCCCGGATCGGTGGTCTACCTGGTAAAATTCGGCCCCACCAAGGTTCTTTTTGGTCAGGATGTCCACGGGCCACTGGATCCTTCTCTGTTATCCAACCGTGATGACTATCGGAATTCATTAAATTTTTTGCTTGATCTGGACGCGGACATTCTGTGCGAGGGGCATTTTGGCATCTATCGCGGTAAAGATAAAGTTAAACAATTTATCGGATCGTTTTTACAAAGCTAACGTGGGGGCAGAATCTCGCTAAAATTTCAGCCACGAAGACACGAAGAATGATTGGAAGCTTAAATTTGAACGAATAGTAAAAAAACAATGTTTTAATTCTTTGTGTCTTCGTGACTTGGTGACAATAGAAATTTAGGTTAAGACAGTTCTTCGCGATTAAATTTACGGTACTCGGCCAATTCGTCCTGCAGAGAATTGATTATGGCTGACAGGACCGCAAAATCATCCAACAAGCCTATCACCGGTATGTAATCGGGTATGAGATCCAGCGGCACGACGAAATACAGCAAACCGCCTCCGATTATACCCGTAAGCGTCGGATGAAGCTTGTATCTGCCTTTGATTGATTCAATAAAAAGCGCGTACAGGTCCTTGAGGTCTTTTAAGATTTGCTTTAAAATGGGGGAGGCTTTTTCTACCTTCTCCCAAAATGCTTTTTCATTTAATATTTTCCCGAAATCTTTTCCGTTGGTATAGCGCAGCATTCTGTCGTACTGTTTTCGTTGTTCGGGATCGCTCAAAACACTGTACGCCTGATTCAGTATTTTGGTTGTTTCCTCAGCTTCTGCCAGACGGTCGGCATTCTTATCCGGATGCCAGATTTTTAGCTGATCATGATAGGCCCGCTTAATCTCCCCTGCACTGGCTTTGGGATTGATCCCAATCATCTCATAATAATTTACAATTTTTTCCGATTTTTTTTGCATTTATGTTTCTATCAGCTCCGGCTCGTGCAGAATTCAGGTATGAACAGGTTGAAGATATCAGAGATCGCAATATGGTGCAAGTGGCGGCGCAGTGGGCCTCATCCCGGCACAGGGATATCCTTAGCATCAATTTTTAGAGAAGGTTCTTTCAATTTAATAAATTCCTTCATTTCATGGGATATTGATTCGAGCTTGCTTCCGATTTTTTCCCCAATGTATAGTTGGGGTTCAGAGGGCTCACGACTCTCTGTCATTTCCCTAGTTTTAATAGATTCAATACCTTTTTTAAATGCATCTATGAAATTATAATTATCTTTTAATTGTTCTGCAAAAATTGCCTGCCCCAAATAAGTAAACTCACTTTCATGACTACAACCAAAAGACACTTTATTCGATGCAGATGATGTCAAGATTATCGTGTAATCGTCTTTTAGCGGTTCGATGAAGACCCCGGAATAACATGCCGAAATAATCAGCACGCGATATTTTATTCCAGAGCTATCTAAACTTTCTTTTAAATTATGCGGTTCAATGGCGTTTAACCTCAAAGGCATAAAGTTTACCGACAACTTTTGCTGCTTTGATCCGTGGGAAGTCAGATATAAGAACAAAACATCTTCATTAGGATTTATCAGCTTACCGATGTGTTGAATAATAAGGTTTAAATTGCTTTTCGTCGCCAGAGGAAGAATTTCCATAGTTTCGATATTGTTTATGAGCTCAATTGACCGACCTTTAGTGTTAAATCTTTCGTCAAAGAGTTTTCTCGCATACTGAACTTCTTTCATGAAAACATCCTGGGTGGCGTCGCCCCCGAATCCAACAAAATAGAGATCCGAAACATTATTCCTTTCAGGAAGAATTTTTTCCTCTAGATCTTTAATAAAACTAAATTGTCTGTAGTAGGTATTTTCAAGATTAATCTTGCTACTATTCGTGTACTCATCATTAGGCTCGTATGCCTCATACCAAAAATCAGCCATAGCCAAATAATGTAAAGGAATGGAGACAAAAATTAAAAACGTTGATACAGCGAATACAATGTATTTAATTTTTAAACGAATGACACAAGAAATAGCCCTGACAAGAATCGATAGGATCCAAATATTGTATAAAAGATATAAATATTTTCTATCCCCATAAAATTCCCAATAATCGAAATTAGCGCTTTTCCCAAGAACTGCCCACGCTAAATAAAACCACGGCCAAACGCTGAGCAGTACAACAAATAAAGAGAGTTTCCTATTTTCCCGTTTGGTGAATTTAGATATTATATAAATTGTGAGAAGTAAAAAAAATATGTGTGTAGAAATATTTACCAGACCATATGCGTTGAATTCCGGTTTCGGCAAGCTTAGGTACAAACTGCCAAAAAAAGTAGCCGTCGCATAGAAGAGTATTAAAAGAATTGGTTGGTCGAAAGATATATAAAACTCCTCCAGTGGTGTTCGCTTGAACACCAATAACCGCAACCCGTTATTTATGTTGCAATTAAATCCCTTAATTTCTTTTCTAAAATGCCTATTCATAATTTGCAATTAAAAATAAATCTCGTTTTTGACAGAAAATTACGCATATATTCCCTTTATCGTCTGCTTTGAAAAAAACCTAAACCCTAACATTGCATAAATTCTTGTCATCAAGCCTGGCCGTTATATCTTAGATCGTTGCTTTTTCCGGGCAGATGCTGGATACTGGATACTTGATGCTGGATATCTAACAGTACACTATCGGTGAATTTCAACGACATCCAGGATCCAGAAACCAGAATCCAGGATCAGTCAATACTTTCAATG
>CACVKW010000610.1 GCA_902749685.1 Olavius sp. associated proteobacterium Delta 1
CTGTTTTACACGATGGAAGGCGGCCGCAACGAAGCCGGTGACCCCAATGAATTTGGTGAAGCCAAATGGCGCCAATACGTATTTGATGTTTCCGATTTTGCCGGCGGCCCGTTATACATAAAATTTCGTGCCGTCGAGCCCGAGGAATACGATGATTGGTTTGATGCCGCGCCCCATGATATGGCCGGCTTTTACATAGACGATGTGAGGATCGTGCTGCGGGATGGTGTGACCAAGGATATCAAGCTGACCCTGGAAGCATCCGAACATGTGGGAATTATAGCATCCTGCCCCTGGCTTCTGGCGTGGGACGGCAGCGAGTTTGTTTTTGAAAATGACATTTATTCCACTGCCCGGACCGTCGGAAAGCAATTTACGGACTACATCTTTATTGAACACGGGACATTAAGCCCGCTAGACGGCCGCTATCAGCTTCAACTTCGTGAAGTCAGAGAAGAAGTGTCCTTTACGGACATGGTCAAGCTGATGGTTGTGGATCATGCCGCCGGTACCCAGGTGGGGGTGGATGGGGATGGCGAAATCCTCTCCTACGCCTTGCCTTTGCCCCCGCAATCTGCGGTGGACCAATCCGGGCAGCAAGTGTTAGGTGATCTTGATCAATTGGATGATGCCGGTGCCGCAGGCTACCATGAGGGCTATATCGACCTGGATTTTGATGATCTGGTGATCTCCGATTCGGCCAAACTGGTCTTGCGGTTCAAAGGCTTCGTCGTTGACGCCGTTCGATCCCGCGCACCCACATTTCAAAGGCCCTGGATCGAGATTCAGACCCAGGACGCCGCTTTTAATTGGACAACCCGCTATCGCATCAATCCCAGGGATAACTGGTCGACCCACGTTTTTGATCTCTCCTCATACTTGCCGGATCCGGCCGGGGCCCAGAAAGTTCGGTTGGCCTTTACCTCGTGTAATTTTGACAAGTATCATCAAATCGATTTTGCCGGCCTGGACATTGGCGATCAACCCAGTCAGGTCGAAATTTACGAACTGGAGCCCCTTTCGGCCCTGCGCAGTGATTCCGAGGATGTCTTGGACCTGTTGCTATCTGAGGATGGGCAACGTGCCCAAATAGATCCGGGTGAACATATCACGTTGCTTTTCGACACCCCGTCTCAGGATCTGGCCGCACGCAGTTTTATATTTGTCTCAAACGGCTATTATGTTCCCATGGAAGGTACTTTTTTTATATACACCTGGGACGGGCTGGAATGGCGCGAGCGGGATTCTTACTCCTTTCCCGACGGCTACGATGTGGATCAGACCCATGTGTTTGACCTTTCCTTATTTATGCCGGATCCGGACGGTGAGTATAAGGTGAGAATCTGGCAGGACTACCGCTATGAATC
>CACVKW010000611.1 GCA_902749685.1 Olavius sp. associated proteobacterium Delta 1
ATGTCCCGTCCTTCGGGAAGATTGATTATATGTGTCCGCAGGCCTTCAGCTTCAAACCTTGCTGATAATGACGCTGCGGCCTCCCTGCCGGTCTCATCCGCATCAAAGCAGATGGAGACGGTTTCCACTGCGTATCTGTTGAACAATCTATGATGATCTTCAGTAAAGCCGTTAGTGCCATAGCAGGCAATGGTGTTTTTGATTCCGGCATTGATCAGGGTGAGACTGTCGATAATTGATTC
>CACVKW010000612.1 GCA_902749685.1 Olavius sp. associated proteobacterium Delta 1
GCATAACCTGATTTCGAAATCACCAATTTCGCGTTTATAACTGCCTGTTATTATTAAAGGCAGTATTTGATTTTCAATTTATTTTGGACAGCAATGATCAA
>CACVKW010000613.1 GCA_902749685.1 Olavius sp. associated proteobacterium Delta 1
AAAGCAACTGCGCTTAAAACGAAAAATTACCATCCAGGATTTGAGCGCTAAAACCGGATTGACTCCGGGATACTTGTCAAAAATCGAAAACAGCCAAAAGCCGCCGCCCATCCCAACGCTGGTCAAAATTGCCTATGCCCTGAACGTGCACATTTCTTATTTCTTTGAAGAGGACAGCGAAGCAGAAGACGGGCCATCACTGATCCGCCTAAATGAAAGAAAAGAAATCATTGGTGACTACACCCACCTGGGGTATCGTTACCAGGCCATTATCAAAAAGAGGGCCAACGGGACCATCAAACCGCTTATTATAGATTTGCCCGGCAATTCGGATCCTGACAAAATACCGTATAACTACCACGACGGCCAGGAGATGATCTATGTTCTAGAGGGAAAAATGATTTTTTATTACGGAGACGAGCAGTATTCAGTCAAAGCCGGCGACTGCCTTCAATTTAATCCGACGGTTCCGCATAAAGTGGTTGCGGCGGATGAAAATCAATCGGTGAAAATCCTTTCTGTACTTTCACTCTGAATTTCTCATTCAGCATTCACCGCATCCGGGCTTTTTGCTGCGCTGGGGCCGGCTGAATTGACCGAACTTCCCAGCATGTCTCCTGCTGTAATCCACGCCCCGGGGTCATCCGGCATTTTCAATATGCTAAGGATGACCCCACAAAAAAATCCAACAGTCAACGAAGGGAGGATCATTATGTCAAGCAAGAAAATTACCCGTCGAAGTTTTATTAAAAAAGCCGGATTGACGACCCTGGGAGCCGGTGCCGTTTTTTACGGTCCCTGGAAGCACAACCGGGTTTACGCTTCTCAAACCGACAAACCGATATTAATCGGCATGACTTCCGACGCCAGTGGTCAGTTCGCCAACAGCGGGGCCTCCGACCGTCGCGGCATGATGATGGCCATTGATGAATTTAACCAAAAAGGCGGTGTCCTGGGCCGCAAGATCGAAACCATGCATATCGACACGGAGAGCAACCCGGCTACCGGAAGCCGAGTCGCCGAGCGCATGATTACCCGCAACGAGGTCACCTTTTTAATCGGCGCCTTGAGCTCCGGGGTGGCCAACGCCATCTCCCAGGTTGCCCAGAAATATGGCGTTGTTTACATGAACAGCAACTCCAGCTCGCCGACGGAATCCGGCAAGAACTGCCACCGGGTCAAATTTGTCTGGGACGGCAACGGGACCAATTTTGCCAAGGCGGCTGTCAAAAATGCGATTCAAACAATTGGTGATCAATGGCTGCTGCTGACCAACGACTACGTCTGGGGACACAATACTTCGAAATCCACCCGCAAGCTGGTGAATGCTTTCGGTGGCAAGATCATCGACGAATTGTTCGTGCCCCAGGGCACCCGGGACTTCACCTCCTATCTGCTGAAAATCCAGCAGATCAAGCCGAATGTGGTGGCCGCCGCCGTGGCCGGGGACGACTCGAAGGTCATGCGCCAGCAGGTTGCGCAGCTGGGCATGGTGAAAAACCCGGCCTGGATAAACAACCAGCAGGACTGGCCCGATATTTACGGTTTGCCGATTGCCAACCTCTTCGGTGTTTTCGGCACCACCTGGTACTACGATCTGGATCTTCCGGGGGTCAAGGAATTCGTCCAACGCTATCGTAAGATGTATCCGGACACGCGCATGCAGGCTCCCGGCAATGTCTACTACAACGGCTATATGTGCACCAAAGAACTCTTGAGTGCCGTTGAACGTGCCGGTTCCACCAACAATATCAAAGTGATCAAACAACTCGAAGGGATTAAGGTTTCGGCGCGGGATCGGATGCAGCATTATGACGCTTACATGGGTGCGAACCACCAGATTCAACAGACCGTTTATCTGGCGACGTCCAATGATGAGGCGTTATGGAAGAAAGACAAAAACGCTCTGTTCAAGATACTGACCAGTGTCGAGCCGAAACAGGTTGAGGACACGGATGCGATGGCTGCCTGCAAGATGGAGTCTTATGGGGAAACCCCGACTTATGAGGGCTGATGCTGACAAATCTATCCGGCCCCGGTCTAACGGGGTCGGAAAAGAACTTTTCGTAATATAGTTTCATATGAGCCCCGCCGCTGGCCTGAACATCGGCCAGTTTAATCAAAAAAGAAACTTTTACCATGTAGTTTCATATGAGGGTTTAACTAAAAAATGAACATCGAACATTGAACATTGAACGTCCAACATCGAATAATGTATTCTGTCGATTTAAAAAAAATACTGAGCAAACCTACTCCGCCGAAATGGCTACGAAGGCCAAGAGCGAATCTACCCTTCGAAATTTTGTCCGGCGATTTTTCTACGGTTTGTTTAAAATCGATAAAGCGCAGCGTCATCAATATTCGACGTTCGATGTTGGACGTTCAATCTGTTCACTGTTCCGGCCAGGCGGAGTTGCATACGATAAGTTCACGCCGCCTATCGGCCGTTGGACCCTTAGCCCCGAAGCTGATGCGCATCTACGATTTAACGCACATTTTTGATATTAAAACCGTGTTGCAGGTGAATGGCTAAAATGGAATTTTTGCTAAATCTTTTGCCCTATATTGTCAATGGCCTCAGCCTGGGCCTTTTATTTGCACTGATCGCTCTGGGGTTTATGATGATTATCGGCGTGATGGAGTTGATCAATCTGGCCCATGGATCGTTGTTTGCCCTGGGGGCCTACCTGGCAATGGTGGTCATATCGCCGCATATACCCTGGCTTGGGGCTTTTGGGACCTGGTATCTGGGCCTGCCGATCATTTTGCGCTATGCGCTGGCCATTGTATTGGCCCCGGCCCTGGTGGCCGTGGTGGGAATGGCCCTTGAAGTCTGCATGCGCCCAACCTATGGCAAGGACCCGCTCTACGGGCTTTTGCTGACCTTCGGTGCGGCGCTGGTTCTGGAGGAGTCCATTCGGGTCGTATGGGGATCGGCCGAGCAGATGTTGCAGGTGCCGCAAAGCCTTGCGGGACCTTTTTTGTTGGGTGGGATGATTTATTCCAAATATCAATTTTTCGCCAGTGCCTTTGCCATCTTCATTATTGTGCTGGTTTGGCTGTTTTTGGAACGAACCCCTTACGGCGCCATTATCAAAGCCGGCGCACATGATTCTGAAATGGTTCGCGCTTTGGGTATCAACTTAACCCGCCTGCGGCTGTTTGTATTTGGTTTCGGAACCGCCCTGGCTGCAATTGCCGGTATCATTATGTCACCGATCTGGGGGCTGCGGCCCCATGTGGGGGTGGATGCCGTTATTCCCGCCTTTCTGATCATCACCCTCGGGGGGGTGGGCAGTTTCTTTGGGGCTGTTATTGCCAGTCTTCTGGTGGGTCTGGCCGTTGGCATCACCGCCGGTTTTGCTTCCGAATGGTCGTTGTTGTCCATGTATTTGCTTTTGATCGCAGTGGTGACCGTTCGAGCACGGGGACTTTTCGGCAAAAAGAGTATTTTGGAGGCTTAAGTAAATGGCTGACAATGGTGGGCGTATCGGCCGCTGGATTACGCGAGATATGGTGATCGCATTTGCTGTGATCTTCAGCATGCCATTTTGGATCGAAGCGGTCGGACTCTACCAGTATCTCGGGGTCGAAATCCTGATATGGATGATCTACGCATTGGGTTTTAACCTTCTTTTAGGTTATACGGGCAAGCCTTCCTTCGGGCATGGTGCCTATTTTGGTATTGGTGCCTATGCCTTCGGACTGTGCCAGCAGCATGTGATGGTGAACGTATGGCTGGGGATTGCAGTTGCCATCCTGGCCGCAACCCTGGCCGGGGCAATGGTCGCCGCATTCATCTCCCATCGACGCGGCATTTACTTCGCGCTCATGACGATCGCGTTCGGACAGGTATTCTGGTTTGCAGCCGTCAAATGGCATTCCGTTACCGGCGGCGAAGATGGCCTGCAAAACATTCCCCGGCCGGATGTCTTTTGGATCAGCCTAAAAGACAACCAGGCCCTGTTTTATCTGGCCTTTTTCTTTTTCTGTATCGTGGTAATTGCCCTGTGGCGCCTGGTCCATTCGCCCTTTGGTAAAGTCATCAAAGCCATTAAACAAAACGAGATGCGGGCCGGATTTATCGGCTACAACGTCCGGGCATTCAAATTTTTGGTATTCACCATCTCGGCGGGGATTGCGGGGCTGGCCGGGGGGCTTTTTGCCATGGCTCAGGGCAGCGCTTATCCGGATGTGATGAGTCTGCATATGTCCGGCTTAGTGGTGATGATGACCCTGATCGGTGGCGGTTTTGTCAGTTACTGGGGGCCGGTGCTGGGAACCGTCATTTTCTTTCTGGCCCGTGACATCCTGGGCGTATTGACCGAGACCTGGCTGCTCTGGTATGGCCTGATGTTTATCGTGGTGGTGATATTTAAGCCTGAAGGTCTGGCGGGAATCTGGCAGGATCTGACCCGCTTCAAAAAATCCAAAAAAGAAGCTGTCGAGACGAGTCCGCATGCATCATTAGAATCTTAAAATTAAAGTTTTTGTCCACCAGAGACGGATCTACGACATTTATTGATAAAAAATTTTCTCGCAAAGCCGCAAAGCCCGCAAAGGTAAATAATTAAGCTATTCTTGGCGTCTTGGTGTCTTTGCGAGAGACCTATTTGTTTCCGGTTCATCCATGTTAGGAAGATAATTTATGAACGCAACACCGCTGTTTGAAGCGCGTCATATTCACAAACGGTTTGGCGATCAGGTCGTGCTGGAAGAAATCAACCTCGCTTTTAAGGAAGGGGAGCTCAGCGGTATCATGGGTCCGAACGGCGCCGGCAAGACGACTTGCTTTAACGTGCTGACCGGCCTTTACAAACCCGACCGGGGACAAGTCGTTTTCGCCGGCGAACGCATTACCGGACTTGCGCCGCGCAAGATCGCCCAAAAAGGTATTTCACGCTCCTTTCAGGTAATTAATTTATTTGATGAATATACAGCCCTTGAAAATGTGCTGATTGCCGTGCCCCAGGTGAGAAGTCGTGGATTTAATATGATCCGCGACATCGACCAGGACCGGGAGGCCATTGATAAAGCGGCCATGGTGCTGGAACAGGTGGGCCTGAAGGGCAAAGAATATGAACCATCCGATCAGCTTTCATACGGCGATCGCCGCGCTTTGGAGATTGCCGTTGCATTGGCTACCGAACCCCGGATTCTTTTTCTGGATGAGCCCACCTCCGGTATGGGCTTAAATGCCATGGCGCGACTCGCCGAGCTGGTACAGGAACTCAAGCGTACCTATACCATGGTTATCATCGAGCACGATATGAAGTTTCTCTTTGACCTGGCGGATCGGATTTCAGTCGTCCACTGGGGTCAGGTGATTGCCGAAGGAACCCCCGCTGAATTGCGGGCCAACAAATGGGTACAGGCATCGAATTTAGGAAAACTGGCATGATTCTCGAGCTTAACCAAATCAACACGTTCTATGGCGAAACCCAGGTGCTGTATGATGTGTCACTCGCAGTGGACCGCGGTGAGGTCGTTAGCCTGCTGGGGCCCAACGGTGCCGGTAAAACAACCACATTGCGATCTATTTTAGGTCTGACACCGGCGCGCAGAGGGTCCATTTTTTTCGACGGGCAGGACATTACCGCTAAACCCACCCATGAAATCGCCCGCAAAGGCATCGGCTGGGTACCGGACGACCGTCGCATTTTTCCGACCTTGACCGTCAGCCGCAACCTGTCAATTGCCCGCAAGCGCACCCGATTCAGAGCGTGGGATCTGAACGAAACCTTTGAGATATTTTCGGCCCTGGAGTATTTGATGGAACGCGAATGTGAGAATCTGTCGGGCGGTGAAATGCAGATGGTGGCGATTTCCCGAGCCCTTCTCGGCTCTCCGGGACTGGTCCTGTTCGATGAACCGACCCAGGGACTGGCGCCCAAAGTGGCCCAGGATGTCATGGGCGTTGTCAAACGCCTGAAGGGAGAACAAATTTCAGTTTTGCTCGTAGAACACAATGCGCACAGTGCGCTGGCCGTCAGTGACCGGGTTTACGTAATGGATCTCGGCCGCATCGTGCATGCCGGACCGGCCTCGGAATTGCTGGCGGACGCGGCGCTGCGCAGAAAGCTTTTGGGAATTTAGGAGAACCCTATGAATGACCAATCGCCGCTTCTGGTTGTCGACAACCTCCGCAAGGTTTATACCCGCGGTGTGTTGAACAAACAGGTGACGTTTCAACTGGAAGCCGATTTTACCATTGCGGGGCCGGCGATTGTCGGGATGATGGGACCGAACGGATCGGGTAAGACGACCCTTTTTGAACTCATCACCGGAAGCAACCGCCCGAACAGCGGCAAGGTCTTATGCCTGGGACAGGATATCCATCAGGTCAAATACCGCCAACGCGACCGCCTGGCTATTCATTACCATCAATCCTACCAGGTGCGTCATTTCACCCGCACGCGGCCATCGTTCATGCTCGAATCCGCCGGCACCGCGTACCCGATGATTCATCTCTTCGATGAGCCGCAGTTCAACACCCAGGATGGTTACATCGGTTTTATGCTGGAATTTTTCCATAAACTGCACAACGAGGGGCGACTTGTGTTCGTCTGCCTGCATCCCAATGAACCCGTCCATCTCGAAATCATGCGCGAAATCTGTCAGAATTACATTTTCGTCTACAACGGTCGGTTGAGCCACCTGCCTGATTTCGATACCCTTGTTGCCAATCCACAGGTCAGGGATTATCTAGGCCACTTGACCCAAAATACAGGTTAAAAAAATGACTCATGATAAACAAAAACTCGCACTGGTGACCGGGGCTGCCGGTGTTCTCGGTCGCGCAACCACCAGCGGATTGATTGCAGACGGCTACCGGGTGATTCTGGTGGATCTGGATAGTAAACGGCTGGAAGCGCTGGCACGGCAAATCGGAACGGGAGCATATCCCCTGGTGCTGGATGTCGCTGATCCGCAAAAAGTCGCCGAAGCCTGCGCAACGATTCGGCAGGAGCACGGTCAGGTTTCCGTCCTGGTGAATAATGCCGGTATTCTTTCCAATAATAAAGCGGCTGAAACCGCCGACGATGAATGGCGCCATATCCTGGCCGTCAATCTGGACGGGACCTTTTACCTGTGCCGGGAGTGGCTGCCGGGCATGCAAGCCGACAGGTGGGGCCGGATCATCAATGTGTGCTCACTGGCCATGAAAACCGGCGGGATAACCGCCGGCACGGCGTATACGGCCTCTAAAGGGGCAATGGCCTCCCTGACGTTTTCGCTGGCCCGGGAAGCCGCCTCTTTTGGCGTCACCGTCAACGGTATCGCACCGGCTTACATCAAGACCCCGATGGTAACGGAACAATTGACCGAAGAACAGCGCCGCCAATTGCTCGACCAGATACCGGTCGGACGGTTCTGCGAGGCCGAAGAGGTTGCGAACGTGGTGCGGTTTCTGGTGTCACCGTTATCCGGCTTTATCACCGGTGAGATCATTGACATCAACGGCGGATTGCATATGGACTAATTTCGAAGACAGAAAGCAAATATCGAATATTAATTTAGGAAACACTCTACTGGCAGACCGAACGATGGAGAAGAGAATGGGAAAAATTACACCGGCAATCGATTTTTCGACCGAACTGGCCGGCCTGTTCGATCTGAGGGGAAAAGTGGCCTATCTGCCCGGCGGTTATGGCGGCATTGGGGAGGCCATTGCCTGGGGACTGGCTATCAGGGGCGCCAAAGTGGCTGTTTCCGGCCGCAGCCTGGAAAAGGCCGAAAAACTGGCTGACCTGATCAGGACCAAAGGCTGCGAGGCGATTGGCCTCCAGGTGGACGTTCAGTCGGTTGCGGACATCAATACATCGGTTGACCAGGTGGTTCGAGAATTCGGCCCGCCGGAAATTTTCGTCAACTGTGTCGGCATCCAGCGCGAAGAACCGCTGCTGGCAGTGACGGAGGAAGCTTTTGACGAGGTGTACCGGTCGAATTTAAAAAGCGCCATGTTTCTCGCTCAGGCGGTGGCCCGCTGCCAGACTGAGGCCGGTATAAAGGGCAAACAAGTCCATCTGCTCTCGGTGCGCGCCCGGCTGGGTATACGCGACCGCGGCTATTCGGCTTACTGCAGCACCAAAGGCGGGCTGGTTATGCTGATCAAACAGCATGCCATGGAACTGGCCCGGCACGGAATCACGGTTAACGGTGTCGCACCGACCTTTGTATACACCGAAATGATCCAGCATGTCATGGATAATCCCGAATTTAAGCAAAATTTGCTGGAGCGCATCCCCTTGGGACGAATCGCGGACCCCAAGGATGTGGTCGGTGCGGTCCTATTTTTCTGTTCACCGGCTTCTGATTTTATCACCGGCCAGATTATGTATGTCGATGGTGGTATTACGGCGAGCCAATAAAATCCTTATTAAAAATTGAAGATTGCAGATTGAATATTTATGGATGTCGCTTTGCTGCGCCCTTTCAAAAATAAGTTAGCCACGAATTGACACGAATAACCACGAATTATTGCATTAGATAAAAGCAAGGGCACTTATAACGAAAAATTGATTTCGTGCTAATTCGTGTCAATTCGTGGCTTCTTTAGAAAAACTGAATTTTCAATAAAACTTATTTTTTGTTATTGTTAAGTGTTTTTAAACTGAAAGGATGTACCTAATGAAAAATCAAGACTTTAAAAGCCCGCTGCATAAAATGGTTTGCACCAGCGATACGGATTTGTGGAACGATTCGTGTTCGATTCAGGAGTTGACCTACGCCATCGAACATGGTGCTGCCGGTGCGACTTCCAATCCTATAATTGCCGGAGAGGTCCTGCAAAAGGAGATGCATTTGTGGCAAGACCGCATTAAAGAAATTATTGCACAAATGCCCGCTGCAACTGAAGATGAGGTGACCTGGAAAGTCGTGGAAGAGATTTCCGTAAAAGCCTCCGAGCTGTTGTTGCCGGTATTCGAACGTGAGCAGGGCCGCAAAGGACGCCTGTCCATTCAAACCGATCCCAGGTTTTATAGAGATGCCGACCGCATTGTGCGGCAGGCGCTGCACTTTGACAGTCTGGCGCCGAATATCATCGTCAAGATACCGGTCACCAAAGCCGGAGTTGCGGCCATTGAGGAGGCCACCTATCGCGGCGTCAGCATCAATGCAACCGTTTGTTTCAGCGTTCCCCAGTCCCTGGCCGTAGCCGAAGCCGTCGAAAGGGGGCTGACCCGCAGAGAGCAGGACGGTAAAAACATCACCCGCATGGGTCCGGTGTGCACGATCATGGTCGGAAGGCTCGATGACTGGCTGAAGGTGATCGCCAATCGTAAAGATATCGTTACCGAACCGCAATACCCTGAATGGGCCGGCGTGGCTGCCATGAAAAAGGCCTATGGCATATATAAACAAAAGGGATACCGGCTGCGACTGCTTTCAGCGGCGACACGCAACCACATGCACTGGTCGGAATTTATCGGGGGCGATGTGGTGGTGACGCTGACCCATGAATGGCAAAAAAGATTTAATGCTTCGGATGTCCCAGTAATACCCCGCATGGATACCCCGGTCGATTCGAAGATCGTTGATGCCCTGTACGGGAAGTTTGCAGAATTTCGTCGTTCTTATGATGAAGACGGCATGGCCATCGACGAATTCGACGACTACGGCCCGAACGTCAGAACCTTGCGCCAGTTTATCGACGGTTATCACGCTTTGGTCGGAACCATTCGAGATCTGATGCTCCCGAATCCGGATGTCTAAAAGCCGGGGGAGCGTCCCGTATTTTATTATTTGTTCAGGTCCGGACTGATCGGTGTTTTAGGATTTAAGTGGAATTTATGAAATAAGACAAGAAATCTGTAACCGAAACCCCGTCAAATTTGGGATTAATTTTAAAACATATCACAACTTGCCATTACATTTCAGAGGTTCACCATGGCAAAATATCGAACCGCCTTACCAACACTCGGAGAGGGCATCTTCGTATCATACACGGGTATAGAGACCGACCTTATCTTTAATCGAGGGATCGACCTGCCAGGCTTTGCGTCCTATCCACTGCTCGAGTCGGAAGATGGCCGCGAAATGCTGCACGGCTACTATGCCCAGCTCATCGGCATGGCCCGGCTAAATGGCGTCGGTGTCCTTCTCGAGAGTCTCACCTGGGTAGCAAACCACGACCGTGGAGCAGCGATTGGCCACAATCCGGCAAGCCTGAAGAAGTTCAACATTGCAGCAATAGATATGATTGCGCGAGTGCGTGAAGAAAAAGGTGACCTTCCTACGCTCTTGAGCGCACAAGTGGGCCCGCGCAGCGACGGATATGCTCCAAGGGAGCGAATGACGGCAGATGAAGCCGAGATCTATCATGGTGAACAGATGGAGACCATATCGCAGACTGAGGCCGATTTGGTCAGCGCCTGTACTCTTTGCTATCCGGAAGAAGCCATTGGCATCGTTCGCGCCGGGAAGCGATTTGACATGCCCGTGGCGATAGCATTCACGGTAGAGACAGATGGACGGCTGCCAATCGGTATGCCTTTAAGGGAGGGCATCGAAACCGTGGACGACGCTACCGACGGCGGTGCTGCCTATTTTATGATCAACTGCGCGCATCCGGATCATTTCAGCGGCGTGCTGGAAGACGAACCTTGGGTGCAGCGCTTGCGGGGTGTCGTTACCAATGCTTCCCGATGCAGCCATGCGGAGTTGGATGAGTCAGAAGAACTTGACGACGGAGATCCCGAGGAGCTTGGAGAACTGGTCGGCGCAATTAGCAAAAAATTCCCTCATTTTACCATTGTGGGCGGATGCTGCGGCACTGATATGCGACACTTGCGAAGAATTGTGGAACAAGTAAAAATGAAGGACCAAAAAAAACTGTGATATCATAAATCCCGTTTTTGTAGTCTACTGTGGTGCTATCTGCTATTATGTTGTGAGTTTTTCTATCCTATTGATAATACGTTTAAATATTGCATTTTCTTGATAAATATAGATTTGCCCATAATTTCAATT
>CACVKW010000614.1 GCA_902749685.1 Olavius sp. associated proteobacterium Delta 1
TACAACCTGATTTCTAAATCACTAATTTCCCGTTTATAACTGCCTGTTTTTATTAAAGGCAGTATTTGATTTTCAAATTATTTTGGACAGCAATGATGCTGATTATCAATATGAACACCTGCCCGAGGGATGCGGTGCTTTCTATCTGGTATGGTAAAGTTCGTCTTAAAAGAATGGAACCGACGGGCACCAGATTAGCCATTCCACTGATGATTTTTCAGGACCTGCCAAAGGACGCACTGGACCCCGCAAGAGCCGAACCCTATGCTCTGTCTGTATACTTCTCGGCGCCGGGCCACCGGTTTGCCGAGTCAAAGCTGTGGTTCTAGCAAAAGCCGGGCTGAAAAATTCCTTATGGCCCGGGGCACCGACTACTAGTGCGGGTGAATATTAATAGTCCGCCCGCACCGGTATCTCAAAATCGTCCTTGAGTTTTTTGCGATTGTCAAATAATTTGCCGACATCGGCCTGGGTGACGTCCTGGTAGCCCTTGGCGTCAAAAAAATCCAATAGCTCTTGCTGGGTACAGTCCGGTTCTGCAATAGTTGTGATAAATTCTCCCGCCAAAACGGGATCTCCCCCCATGTCAGTAAAAAAATCAATAATACCGGCCATCACTACCTCCTTTTTGCTTGCTCCTGTTAGTATCCCCGCATAGAGCGGACGTTATCAGCTAGGCTGAGCGATTCAGACCTGCCCTGGCGCGACTGGTTTGAATACGCTTGGGTGCCGTTTAACCGTTGTGAGCGCCGGAGTAAAGGCATTCACGTCTGATCCAGGTCTGGGCCGGGGGTTCAACGTTCAGGGTTGAAAAACCCCCACTCAGCCCATATAAAAAAAACGCTGTCTTCGTCATGTATATAATGCCGTTACACACAAATGGATATCCAGCGTATTCAGGATGCGACGCGATTCAGTACCCGCCGGCAGTAAGGCACCTCCGGCTGCATGTCCATAAACCATCCCGATGGCCGCAGCATGCCGTTTGCCAGACACAGTTGTACATATTTGCACGAGGGGCAGATTGCTTTATCCGGTGCAACGGCATTGCGGTACGTGCTGGAATTCAACACCTTACGTATCATACCGGGTTCATATCTGAAGGAACCATCCCGGGTGGCGTGTGAAAGGGTCATTTCACGGTTGGCCCTGACCATCATGCTGCCCGCCAGGTACAGCGGTCGCGACCGCGGAGTCCAGGTCATATTAAGCAATTTAGCAGCCACATTGACCAGCGGCTCATAGAGCACATCGGTTCTAAGACCATACAAGTTCAAAAGCGATACCGTGCGCACCAGCCGTATAAAATCTTCGGGAGTAAGAAGTTCTGCTGAAAGGTCAACCGTATCATCCCTGACCCTGATGATCTGTATAATGGTTAAACTCAATATGCCGGGAAATCTTTTGTATGTCTCATCGACAAAACCGGCCAATTCCGGCAGCAGGCGTCTGCCGGTAGTTGTAAATATTATAAGTTCTAGCCCCTCGTCAAGCGCTTTTTCAATACCCTGGATCGTCCGTCTGTAGGAACCCACCCCGCGAACGCGGTCATGAAGTGCTTCAGGCCCTTGCAGGCTCACCGAAATCCTAAGGCCGTCATATTGGGCCAGGCGCCGGGTTATATCCCCGCTCAGCAGCGTACCGTTGGTATTCAGGAAGACGGTTTTAAATCCCAAATCAAATACATGATCCAGCAGATCAAACAAGCCATCCCAGAGCAGCGGTTCACCGCCCGTCACATGAAAATGCCGATATCCCGCTGCATATCCTTCGGTACTGATCTGTTTAACCAGATCAGGCGATAGACTTGAGTGCTCCCTGACCCCGGCCCGGGCAAAACAGTGCGGGCACGGGCTGTTGCAGTGCGTGGTCACCTCGATGCTGAGGTTTGCTTGAATGAGGCCGGGGTTGCTTTTCTCTTCAACCGTAACATTCATAAAGGCTTTAGCCTATTTTTCAGGGGCCTTAAAAGGCAGCGAAACTCATGTGCCAGGCTTTTCATATGATAGCCGTCAACAATGGATGCCGCTGATTCGAGTTCGCTGCATAGCCGCTCCATTATTGAATTAATAACTCGGTGTTCTTGGATGTAATCTAAAATAATCCCGGCCCGGCCGATATCTTTCTCCGGCGTACCTTGATCCCAATACGCCTGAATGTTTTCAGGCAGACAAATATAGATGGCGGAATGGCTCCCGTTGAGCATATCAGTTTCGATATCCTTAAGATCGTCGAGCAGTCTCCAGGCGATGCCGAAGGAACCATAGGCAGTCTGAATAGCATGGGTGAGTTTTTCATCAGCGGCCATCTTTTTAGTCATGAGCACCGGCACAATAAACCATGTTGCCATCTGTTTTCTGAACAGATCGCAGTAGCTGTCCAGGGCCTGGATTTCCGCCGACCGGCCGATACTCGCATAGTAATTGTCGATCAATTCCCGGACAATATGTTCCCCGCCATCGAATCCATGGGTTAAATGGTTCAGGGCCGTGTTCATGAACATCCATGATTGGCTTCTCAAAAGCATCGTCAGGTGGGTCGCCGGCAGTTGTCCGTCGTGAAGATGATCGTCTAGGGGATGAAGCAACAGGGCCATGGCATGGGCAGTGACGGCACTTTTGATGTCTTCCGGGTCAGGCCTTTTGTCGCCGAAGTCGGCATTGATGAGCCAATAGAGGATGGACCAGGCCGGCGCATAGTAGTTTTTGAAAAAATTGAGCTCCCGGCCAATTGGCGTCACCAGGTATTGCGTAAAAAACAGGATGGCATCGGTCTGGGTTGATTCAGGCAGAGACTTACACAGTGTTATAATCGCATGGTTGAATTGGCGGCGAAATTCTTCTTCCTCGCTTGAAAGGTCTACTTCAGCGAAATTTATTCCGGAACAAAATGACCGTAGCTTTTCGATTTTATCTGGCATCAGTGAAATTTCTTACCGCGCGGAAATACATCATCGCGCCGATAATCTCGGGACCAAAATCCTGTCCCATGATTAACAGATTTTGTTTGGCAGCGGCACCCTGCTTTAAGCGATCCCCGTATTGGTCGCGCCATAGATCCTCATAAGAGTGAATATCGTCCGCCCCTATGGCTTGGGCAGCGGCTTTTGCCGACCCAAAAGCATAATGGATGCCTTCGCCGGTAACCGGATCAACATGGCCGGCAGCTTCTCCGACGAGCAACCAATTGTCACCGCTGCAAGGTTGGTCAAAAAAGCGTTCATCGGCAACAGCCGCGATAAGCGCCGAGTATTTCTTCGTTATCCTGAATCCCGGATAATTTTCAGATAGAAAGTCGTGCAGTTTTTTGAAAAGGTCTTTGCCGCTAACCGTTCCGAGCGTGGCGCCAATGCCGGTGCTGGTATGATTGGCACGCGAAAAGACCCAGATGTAGCCCGGGATGTCAAGAAATTTGGTGATATACTGGTCTTCGGGCACGCCCGTTAAAATATAGCCGCAGGTCAAGGAAAGGTGTTGCTCGGGAAAATTTCCAATCGTGGCTTTTCTTACCATACTGTTGGCACCGTCGGCACCGACAATGAGATCGGCTATATAGGCGCTGTCTTCGGTTTCGATCACCCAGCGGGATTGGTCCTGTGAGATATTCAAAACTTTTTTGGGAATAAATGCTGCGCTTGAATTCTTGGCCATGTCCAGCAGGTAGCAGCTGAGTTCCAGGCGCGAAATGATCGGGATCGCCGTTTGCGCCGGCACCTTTGTACGGTCATTCCTGGGGGATATGTAAACCATTTCATGGCATTGATTGATGGGATAGGGGTAGTTCTTCAGTTCAGGATGCGCATCAATCGTGTCTGATCCCAGCATGCCGCCGCAGGGTTTTTCCCAGGGCGCTTTGGGGTCAAAGAGGCAGACTTTATTGGCATCGGAGGCAAGTTTAGCGGCCAGCATCGAACCTGCCGGACCGGCACCGATGATTGCAATGGTTTTATCCATCAGGAATCCATCATCTAACTTCCGGCCACCCGCTTCATTTCCTCCAAGTCCCACTGCAGGTCCATTTCCTCGAACAATAGGCGTGCTTTTGCAAGATACGCTTCGGCCTGGATTCCATTAAGCGCTTTAAACTTGCTCTGGGATTCAAACAGGCGTTTTCCGACTTCAAAGTAAGTCCTTGAAAGCTCCAGACGCGCACCGAGGCGCTCGCCCTCTTTTATCGATCGATCCCACCATTGAAGGGCTTTTTTCTGCTTTTTCGTCAACCAATGGTATACGCCCATCAGTCGATGCGCTTCAGTGCGGTGCTGGGCCACCTTCTGTGATTGCTTTAGCAGGGTCCCGGCTGATTTGCGCGCCTTTTGGCGGTATTCATTGACTTGCGGTTTATCGCCGCTTATTATTGATTCGTTTAATCGGTACAGATCATACTCCACCCGGCTGCGGCAGTAATTGGATAACATCCACGGCACAGTATCCACTTCGTCTCCGATTTTTTTGGCCTGATCCAGCGATTTTTCCGCATCCTCGATATCTCCCATCAAAATATCTAGCCACGCTTTACATGAAAACAGATGAATTAAGGTTGAACCCAGGTTATTTTTTTGTCCGAAATCAATTCCTGCCTCAATTTCTAACAATGCCTCAGCAAATTTACGGCGCTCCATCAACAGACTGGTGCTCAATAGCAATCTGAGCATAATACAAAGATCATTCTCGTAAGCTTCATGAATTTCGGTTAATTTCTGCACCAACAGTTCCGCAGTGTCTAAATGTCCCTGGTAAAGTATCGGCAAACCGTGCCAGTGATAGTGTTGTGATGTCCAGTAAACTTCCCCGAGACTCAGATTTTTATCGACCAGATCATCATCATACGCTCTGATTGATTTCCAGTTACCCTCCATATAGTCGTGGATCGTTTCGCATAAATCATGGGCAATAAACAGTTTCCCCTTATCCTCATAGACACTGGTTCCCGCAAAATCCAGAATTTTTCTGCTCAATCTGAAAGATATGCCCGTAAAAGAAAAAAGTGTACTGGCACCCACAAATAAACCGATTCCGGTTTCAAATTTTGTTAAATCAAAATTGGCGAGTCTCTTGTAAAATTGGAATGACTCAACAAAATAGGCTTTTGCATTGATGACAGACAAGGCTTTCAGTTTTTTAAGGAAAAGGTCCAGCGCATCAAGCTCGCGGTCGGTTGGCGTCTTTTTAAATTTCAGGGATGGAAGGTACAGGCTGATTAGCAGGTGTGAACATTCGGATAGAAATCTGAAACCTGAGGCGATCGGACTTGTTAGTTTTTCGCCCCAGTCATAATTCAGCGCTTTGTCAAAATATACGACGGCTTCCTCATACAGACCTCGGTTATACAATGCGACGGCAATGTTTTTTTCCAGCACCGCAACTTTTGCGGGATCAGCTGTTTCTCTATATTTTCTCAGATAAAGCTTGAGCGCTTCCTGATAATAGTGCAATGCCTCGCTGGAGGCTGAAGATTTCAAGGCCTCTTCACCGGCCTTTATCAGGGCTTCTTCTGCCTTGTCCAAGTTTTCGGCCCTGCTGTAGTGATAGGCAAGCATCCCGTAGAATTCGTGGATCTTTTCTCCGAAAACCTTCTCGATGGTGCGCGCAACCTGCAGGTGCAGCGCTTTGCGTCTCAGGGGTAATATAGATTCATAGGCGGCTTCCTTCGCCAACGCATGCTTGAAGAGGTACTCGAGCTCCCGCATCCGCTGGTGTTCCCGGATAAGCTGTATCTCTTTTAAATAGCTCAACTTGGCATCCAGATCCTGAATGCCTCGCGCCACATCGGAAAGGATCCGGTGGAAAAAGTTGCGGCCGATAACCGATGCGACCTTCAGCAGATAACGGGTCTTTTCATCAAGGCGGTCAATTCTCGCCATCAGCACATCGTTGATGGTATGCGGTATGGCCATGGTTCCGATCTTTTCCGTCACTTCAAATTTTCCGTTTTTGAGAACAACGGCACCCTCATCGATAAATGCGCGCACAACCTCCTCGATGAAAAAAGGATTGCCGCCGGCTCGCTGCACGATTTGCCTGATGACGGGATGATGAAGTCCGCGAACGTTTACCATGTTGCCGATCAGCTTTTCACTCAGGCGCTCATCCAGGGGCTCCAGTAGCAACTCCACGTAATGGGCTGAAAATTTTTCCTTGATGGTATCAACAAGCCTTTGTCCCGTCTCTTCATAGCCGGGTCGAAACAGATTGATCCAAAGAACGCTCTGGGTCTCCGTCAGTCGCAATAACGGTATTAAAAGCTCGACGGTGCTCGTGTCAGCCCAGTGCAGGTCATCGATTACAATTACCAGGCGCGTTAATTCACAGGTCCTGATCAAGAGATCCCTGGCACTTTTCAAAATCAGGTTCTCCAGGGCTTCACCTTCAATGCCTTTAATCCTTTTCTGATATTTTTCCGACAGCTTAAGTCCCATCAGGGTCGCGATGAACGGAAGCACCTCGCCGACCCGATCCGGAAAAAGCGCCCGGATGGCAGTCTCCAGTTTTTTTTCAGCCGCCGAGTCCTTATCGCTGCTTCGGATGCGCATCCATTGCTTCAAAAGACCAATAATCGGATGAAAGCTCAAATTCCTGCCCATCGAGATCGCTCTTCCTTCCAATAGAGTGACCCTCTTGGCGAGGTCATGTTTTTTCAATTCGGCCAGGAGCCTGGATTTACCGGCTCCGGCCTCACCGATGATGTTGACAATCGAGCCCTCGCCCTTGATGACCTTATTCACCTGTTGCACCAGTTGGTCGAGTTCGCGGGACCGCCCGACCATCTCGGAGTAGATCATCCGCTCGGCACCCAGCCGGTGGCGAAATATATCCTCCCTGGCCGATAGCAGTTTATAGACGGTAATGGCCTCTGTTTTGCCCTTAACCGCCTTTTTCCCGATGACCTTGAACCGGAAAAGTCCCCTGGTCAGCCTGAATAACTCCTCGGTCACATAGGTGGCCCCGGGTTCTGCCATGCCTTCCATGCGCGAGGCCAAATTGACCGTGTCGCCCACAGCTTTGAAATCTACCCTCAGGTCATTGCCCAGAGTACCCACCACGACGGGTCCGGAATGAATCCCGATCCGCATCCGGATGGGTCCTATCCCCTTTTTTTGGCTGTTGAATTTGGCTAATTGCCGATGGATCGACAGGGCCGACCAAAGCGCGCGCTGAGGCGCTTCTTCCAGGGCTATGGGGGCCCCAAAAAGGGCCATGATCCCGTCGCCGGTCATTTCGTTAACCGTCCCCTCAAAGTCGTTGACCTCCCGAATAAGGATTTCGTAAATCTGATCCATGATATCGTAAGACGTCTCAGGTCCAAGTCTCTCGACCAGGCGCGTAAAACCCTCCATGTCGCAAAACATGACGGTAACGTGTTTACGTTCACCTTCGATTCTGTCTCTTTGAGTAATGATTTTTTCAGTGAGGCTCTGGGGAAGATGTCGTTGAATTTTGGATAGTTTGTCACTATAAGAAGGCGGTTGAGAAACCGACTTGGCGACTGAGGTCAGGTTTTGGCCACATTCACTACAAAATTTGGCACCTTCGGGGTTGTCGAACCGGCATTTAGAGCACTTCATCTTTTTATCCCCCGAAAACTGGGTTTAATTGTTCAAGGATTCGTCAGAATAGGAAAACGTTAACAGATAAAATCAGATAGAATTGCCGGATGATACCGTGCACGGTTCCCCTGGTTGGTGGTATATTAAACAAATTGTTATCTATTTTGCAATAGTTAAGCCTGAATCGAGATAAAAAATCAGATCAGGTGTACCCGAGGTGATGAAAATCACCAATGACGTGGCTTTAACTTTCATCCAGTTTTTACTCCGATTAAATAGACACTATCGAACCAAAAAAAATGATTGGCGCATTACAGGCGCATAAAACCCTCCCTTGACAACCAAATTCGTCTTCGATAATTGGATACCATCAGTTTCCGTTCATTGTCCAATTCCGTATATTAAACGGCAGCTGAAGCAGGCACACGATTCAGCATATTCGATTCATCAGCTTTGAAAAAACAACATCTTATCTTTTAATTGTGAACGCATACGCTAATAATACATCGCTCGTTTTTTATAGCCATACGGGTAGGAATAATAATGAATTTCAGTAATGATTTAACCGAAGGTGGCCATCTGGAAACCGATTCCGGTGCGTTTTCTTTTGCGGAATGGTGGTATCTCAATGGCAAGCTCGAACTGGAAGCCGAGGACGGAGAAAAACGCTCGGTGGGCTGGTTTTCAACGATGGGGCACCAGGAAAGTCCATCTATAACCGATGGGAACATCCAACTTTCCCATTTGTTTAAGTTTTCTGCATTATATAATGAAGATGGTACAAATCACATTGTATACAATGATACCTATATCCCTCGATCCGCAGTTAGCAACTTCATTGGGATTCACAAAGCCTATCTACTGTTTCATTACCCTAACACGCCGTCGGTATTTTTCGGCTCCGCAGCCACTAGCTATACCGTAAATGATCAATTAGAGATTATTGAGTTTTCCATGTTCTTTAAACCGCAAGTAAACAAGACCCTGGAGCAAGCGCGGACACCGCTTAAATTCACAACCTACGAGTACGCTAATGGAAAAATCGGAGGATCTATCACTATTGGTGGCAAACAGTTTTTTGTAAAAAGGGGTAATGCCTATTTTGATCATATGATCCCAACTGCGGACATACCCTGGCCGATGAAAATGAACGGATGGTCATGGGCGGAAGTGACCACGCCGCGTTATCAAGCCGTTATCTATGCGGTGCGGTCTCTTGATGATGGCTTTGAAGCGTACACATACAAGCATCTTACTTTGCTTGATCGTAAGACCGGTGAGGTGGTGACCGAGTTTCATGATGAACAAGTAGAGATCATTGAGGGCGATTGGAAAGAAGAAACAACATACGGTGTTTCAAGGCCACAGAGCGTTACTTACAAAGCGGGCAAATTTGAAGTTTCGGTGTTCGCTGATAATACGGCGACTTTAGATAGAAACCTACCGGGTCTCAATGGTTTTGTAAATTTCATGGCATTTCAGAAGAAGGGGGCGACCATTAAGCGCAACGATAGAACCTTCAGCGGAAGTGCATTTTATGAATATCTTGTATCTGATAAGGCCCGAGCACAAAATTCCAACGGGGATCCGGCTAGAGGTCCTTCATGGTGATGACCAGCACATAAATGGAACCTGGGACTGCAGTTCAAGCCCCCGGTTTTGCCAAGAACACTGTTGCGATTAATAATAAGTTACCTAACTTGAGGGGTCGGGGAGTTTTCCGCTTAAACCCTTAGCTTTAGCGGAGTGAAGGATCGCTGCCGGAATCGGATGCTGTTTGAGACCACTCACCTAACTTATCAATATTAGTTGGGGTTATGTTTCAGGGACTCAAAGAAGGCTGCGGCATATGGGTCATTGATAACGCTTCTAATTCCGGTGTTATGACCAAGCTATTCCCCTGGCACTGTTTGGCTTCATACATCGTTAGATCGGCGCGATGCAACAATTGCTCGATGCCTTCATTTATTTGATATTCAGTTATACCAATGCTTAAGCTAATTTTCGATATTTCTTTTTCATTTATTGTTATGGAATCTTGCACAAATTTAGTCAATACTCTATCTGCTACAATTTTAGCTTCACCTAAAGTAGTTTCAGGCAATATTATCGTAAATTCATCTCCTGCAAATCTATATGCAGTATCGTTGGATCTGAGACAGTCCTTGAGCCTATTTGCGATTTGCGATAACACTTTATCACCGAGCATGTGACCATAAGTGTCATTAATTGACTTAAAATCATCAATATCAATAAACATCAAGGAAAGTGAATGTAAATAGCGCTTTGCTCGATTAATTTCCTTTTCAAGTTGATCGAATAAATGCCTTGAATTATATAGGCCGGTCAATGGGTCTTCGGTTGTTAATCGCTGCAGTTCCTTTATCATTCTGTCCCGCTGATCTAATAGGGATCGTTCTCCTAATACTCTGTTTATTCTTAAAACTAATTCGTTTAATTTTACCGGTTTAAAAATAAAATCACTGGCACCGCTTTTAATGGCATCTTCATATGAATAGTCAGAACTGTAACCGGTCATAACGATAACATCAATATTACATTTTTTTCGTATATTTTTTGTAAATTGAATCCCATCAATTCCCGGCAATACGATATCAGTTATTACTATATTCATTTCTTCACTATTTAATATCGTTTCAGCCTCTTCAGCACTTATTGCAGTTTTAGTTTGAAAGCCCGATTTTGTGAGGAACTCAAAGAATAATTTTGAAATATCAACATTATCTTCTACTACTAATATTTTAATTACCATCTTGAGTCAGCCTTCAAAAAATGTTTTTTGATAAAATTAATAATAACTGCGGAATGGCAATAGTCCAACTTAAATTTTATCGGTATATTCCGGGAAATTCTTTAGAAAAGATCTGTGTTCTATAAAAAAGTGCCGAAAGGTTGCGTTTATTTCCGAAATGATTAGTTTAAATTCATCACCCTTTAATAAGGGGATACCTAAAAACTCGAAGTGGAGGGCAATGCCTATGGCAGAAAAAATGTCAAATAAAGACAGCGTCTGTTTTGAAAGATGCTATTTTGAAGCCAAAAATTGCAGACAGAACGATGATGGAACCTGGGACTGCAGTGCAAGCCCCCGGTTTTGCGAAGAACACTGTCGCGATTAATAATAAGTTAAATAACTTATAAATATATTAGAGGGTGATCCATCTGCAAAATGGTTCACCCTGATTTATTTGCACATACACTCAAAAAGATGGCTGCAGAGGGGGCCAATTTTTGTCCGAACAGTGCTTGACGTTTAAATAAATATCTTGTCAGCAGCATCTCCTCGCAGGGGGATTTGTTCTGATAAAGGAGGGTTTACCAAATGCGTAGTCCCATCAGTTGCGTTATGGTGATCATCATTACGTCTTTTTGTTTGACGATGCCGGTCCTGGCGAAAACCGATTGGCAGGTTCGACAGAAGATTCAACTGGAGCAGGCCCCCACTGATATGCTGGTATCAGCCAACAGCAAGTGGATCTATATTCTCACCAGCGACGGCCAAATATTAATTTATGCTGCCCGCGGTCAACTGAAAGACAGCATTAACGTCGGGCCGGATGTGAACCAAATCAAAGCCGGTCCGCGCGATGACATCCTTTTCCTGCTGAGCCGCGAGAAAAAAACGGTCCGCGTGATCACGATTGAGTTTACGGAGGAAATTGCCACCCGGGGCTCGCCGGCCAAAGGTCCGTCGGATGCGCCGGTAACCGTAGCAGTGTTCAGTGATTTTCAATGACCGTACTGTGCCCGGTTAGTGCCGGTACTCGAGCAGGTGCTCGAGCGATATCCGCAGCAGGTCAAAGTGATTTTCAAACATTTTCCTTTACGAAGCCATCAATATGCCTTTAAAGCGGCCCAGGCATCGATGGCGGCTGATAAGCAGGGAAAATTCTGGGAATTTCATGATTTGCTGTTCAAAGATTACAACAAACTCAATGATCAAAAGGTCACTGAGATAAGGACCAGTCTAAATCTGGATGCCGATCAATTCCAGCGCGAAATGTTGGATCCGGCCATCAAAGCCCAAATCGACGCCGATCTGCGCAACGGCAATTCTGCCGGAGTGCGCGGAACCCCAACGGTTTTTATCAACGGCAAACTCCTCAGAGACAAAAGTCTGAATGGATTTCAGCGGCAGATAAACCAGGAACTGACGCAGCTAAAGGCCGGGGATAAAGGTGAGGCAAACAGTCAATAAGACGACCATGCCATACCACATAATCGAGCAACCTCAGGCTGACCTAATCTGAGCGACTGCCAATTATCCGCCCCCTGTTCGGGCGTGCCTAAAGCCCGCCCCTACGAAGCCATGCTGAACTTGTTGGGTAGGGCCGCAGTTTATCCCCGCCCGCACCATATGGGCCGTTGTTTTCAATTTTCTTGTTGAATTGGCCTGCCCACTGGCTATCATGCAGTCGCTCCCCGAAGAAAATTCCAACAGTTCAGTAATAAGCAGTCTCAATATTCGATTCCCTTACCTACCCCGATCCGAGCCCGGTGATAGACTAAATTGTATCATGTGAATGACAAATCCAATAAGATACTGAATTTATATATAATTCCACATAAATTTTTCTGAAATCTGAACCCTGCAAAAAAAAGCTTGACATCCGGCAGTTGAATAGTTATAAAGTACTTTATAATATAAAGTACTTTATAACACTGGAGGTAAATATGACTATTAACAGAGATGAACAAATCGAAAAACTTGTTGAGGATATTGCATCGATTAAAACGGTCATCATGCAAAACAAGCCTGCGATGCGGCAGCTCCTGCTGCCACTGCCCTTTCGGCGCTTCCTTTTAATAGCCGGGTTGATCATCATTGTTTATTCGGTGCTTATTTATTTTCTAATTGCTAAGTTCGGCAGCTACGCGGCCATTTCCGGAATCTATAAAAACATTTTCTACGGCCTGCTGATACTGACCTGGCTTGCGCTCGTTTTCATGAAATACAGCACATGGCTGCGCACTTTGAAAAAAATCGACGGCCAATACACCTTGCGGCGGGCATTTAAAGAGTTTCTTACCCAAAAGGTCATTCATGTATTCTTACCGATTACTTTGGTAATGGTCTTCCTGGTTATTTACCTTGTTTATTATGATGCATACCGCTTTATCGTCCCGGCCGCTTCGATTGGCTCCGGCCTTATCTATAATTTCCTGGGCAGCATGACGGATATCAAACAATACCTGATAACGGGTTACTGGTTCCTGATTACCGGCACGTTGATCATAACATTCAGCGCTATTCCAATTCCGATTGCCCTGGCCGTCTCGATTGGGTGCGGACACATTCTACTGGCAGCTATCTCACACAGGGAGGAGTAATTAAGTGCCTGACTTGGATAAAATCATACACGAACGGGCTCGCTTGCTCATTTTAACCCATCTGGCCAGCAACGAAGACACCGAAGTCAGCTTTAACGATATTCAAAACAAATTGGATTTTTCTTCCGGCAATTTATCGGTCCAGCTGAGGAAACTGGCTGATGCCAACTATCTCAAAATTCACAAAACGTATAAGGATAACAAGCCCTACACAACGGTCATGATTACAGCCAGCGGGGCAGCTGCGCTCAAAGCCTATCTCGAAGAAATGGAGCAAATTATAAAGTCTTTGAAAAAATAGTAGGGGGCATTGCTGTCCAAAATAATTTGAAAATCAAATACTGCCTTTAATAAAAACAGGCAGTTATAAACGGGAAATTAGTGATTTAGAAATCAGGTTGTA
>CACVKW010000615.1 GCA_902749685.1 Olavius sp. associated proteobacterium Delta 1
TGGATACTGGATGTCGTTGAAATTCACCGATAGTGTCCTGTTAGATATCCAGCATCAAGTATCAAGCATCCAGCATCTGCCCGGAAAAAGCAACGATCTAAGACATAACGGCCAGGCTTGATGACAAGAATTTATGCAACGTTTGGGTATATATAACTGACGCGGGACATAGTCAAGAATAAAAGAACGAACGTTCGCTTTTTTATTGACATCGCCTTTGCCGCCCGATAAGGTGGGACCATGAAAATATTGGTCTGCATTAAACAGGTGCCTGAATCGGAGAGTCCGATACTGATCGATAACGGGAACTCCTGGATCCAATCAGATGAAATCCGCGAATTTAAAATGAACCGGCTGGATGAATTTGCGCTCGAAGAGGCTGTATTGATTAAGGAGGCCTTTTCCGAGACAAGAATTGATGCGCTCAGCGCGGGACCGGACCGTGCGGCGGAAGTAATTAGACGCAGCATCGGCATGGGCGCGGATGCCGGAATTCACATCAGTACCGGAGCCGAGGGATACCACAGCTCCTTTGAAATAGCCGCCTGGATTGCCGAATACGCCCGGGGCAAGCCTTATGATCTTATTCTCACCGGAGCCATGTCAGAAGACAATATGCAGGGACAGGTCGGCCCGATGATTGCCAAACGGCTCTCATTGCCCTGTGCGACAGCCGTGGTCTTTGAAAATATTGCGTCCGATGGAAAAACCATCTATGTCGAGCGGGAAATCGAAGGCGGCCAGCGGGATACTTTAGAGCTGCCGTTGCCGGCGGTTTTGACCATTCAATCAGGTATCAACACCCCGCGCTACCCGTCCCTTTCGAACCTGCTGCGGGCAAATAAGCAGGGACTCAACCGGATCAAAGCCGCAGATCCCGCGCCACTCGCTTCCCGCGAAAATCTGGTTCAGCTGGTTTATCCCCATAAGACTCGCGCTGGTCGGATTTTAACCGGCTCCGGAGAAGAAAAGGCTGCCCAACTTATCCAAATATTTCGTGAAAAAACAATGCTGATCTAGTTATTCCGCCTGCGGAATAATCCTTGACTTAGAATTAAAATTTCTGTTTCAGGCCCCCAAATTAAGGGGCATAAGAGCCGCACAATGACAAATAAGATTGTAGTCATCGCTGAACATGCCGACAGCCAGGTAAATCCTGTGACGTATGAGCTGATTGCCTTTGCAAAAAAACTCCCGCAAGCAGCATCATGGGCTATCCAGGTGTTAATACTTGGCGCTGAAATTCAAAATCTGGCTCATAAAATTGCAGATGAGAGCGGTCTTGATGTGATGGGCTTTGAAGTTCCGGGTATGCCTGTTTATAATGGTGAGCTGTACAACAAGGTTTTGGCGGACCATTTGGTCGAAGTTCGCCCCCTTTATGTATGTATTGCCCATACATCCCAGGGATCGGATTTTGCGCCGGCTCTGGCAATTGAGTTAAATGGCGCCTGCATTAGCGGGATAGAAGATGTTCTATCATTCGAAGAAGGAGTTTGCCTGGCCCGACCGGTTTATGGTGGCAAAGTAACAGCTCATATCCGTCCGCTTGCCGCAACATCCATCCTGACCATTCAACCCGGATTTTTCAAATCCGACAACCAATCCGATCAAGAATCAGGCAGCGTCACCATTCGGAAGGTCCCAATCGAACCCCGTCGGTGGCGGTCAATGGGCATAAAACAGATTGCCATGGATACGGCGGGTGTTAAAGAAGCCGATGTCGTTGTGGCCGCCGGTCAGGGTATCGGTGACCGGGATAATCTTGACCTTATAAATCAACTCGCCTCAATTTTTGCCAAATCCGCTGTTGCCGGATCTCGCATCGTGTGTGACCTTGGATGGCTGGCGTACGGCCGCCAGGTGGGCGTAACCGGCGCTACCGTATCTCCGCAGCTATACATTGCCTGCGGGATTTCAGGAGCAATCCAGCATGTAACCGGTATGCGAGGTGCCGAGTTCATTGTGGCAATCAATAAAGATCCGGCCGCCGCAATTTTTCAGGTGGCGGATATTTGTGTCGTGGAAGATCTGACAACATTCATACCCATCCTTATCGAAACCTACCAAAAGACCAAAGATTCAAGATAGTGGCGGCGCCCCGTTTGGAATAGTGGAATGTAGCAATGATGGAATATTGGGTTTTGGGAAACTGGAGTGTTGGGATAATGGCAATAATCGTCTTGACGGTAACGTCTAAAAATGGTTGAGTCAGGTATTAAAAAGACAGAATTCCTCATATATTCATTTTTCAATATTCATTCTAAAGGGGGGTACAATGGTAGATTTTTCTCTGACAAACAAAATTGCTCTGATCACCGGTGCCAGCAGAGGTATCGGCGAAGCGATTGCCATAGCATTAGCTGAGCATGGCGCTCTCTGCATTCTGGTTAGCCGCAAAATTGAAGGACTTCAAGCAGTCAAAGAAAAAATAGAGCACAGAGGCGGGCAGGCAGACGCCATCGCCGGCCATACAGGCAACCTGGAACAGATAAACCAATTGTTTGAACACATCAAAAACAAATATGACCGGCTGGATATCCTGATCAACAATGCTGCGACCAATCCCTATTTTGGTGAAATGATGGATGCCGCTGAAGCGGTTTGGGACAAAACCAACGAAGTCAATCTCAAAGGCCCTTTTTTCATCACCCAACATGCAGTGAGGCTGATGGAGAAATCCGGTGGCGGGGCCATCGTGAATGTGGCATCGATCAACGGCATCCGGCCGATACCGATGCAGGGCATATATTCCATCACCAAAGCAGCGTTGATATCGATGACCAAGGCCTTTGCCAAGGAGTTGGCGCCGAAAAACATTCGGGTGAATGCCTTGCTGCCGGGTTTGACGGAAACGCATTTTTCAGAGGCACTCATTAAAAACGAGTCGATATACACCTATGCGCTGCAGCAGATACCAATGCACAGACACGCCCAGCCAAGCGAAATGGCCGGAGCAGTCCTCTATCTGGTGTCCGACGCCGCATCTTTTACGACCGGCACCTATATCGTCTGTGATGGCGGCGCCCTGGCATAAGAGTATTCCGCAGTCGCGGAATACTCACAAATCACAAATCTCAAGCACCGAATTACTGAGGGAGGTTCTTATGGCAGTCTCAATCGAAAAGGATGGACCCGTCACCATCATTACATTGAGCCGGCCCGAGGTGCGCAACGCGGTTGACCGGCAAACGGCCCGCGAACTGGCCGACGCGTTTCGTGCATTTGATGCAGATAAAAATGCCAGAGTGGCTGTGCTTGTCGGGGATCACGGTCAGTTTTGCGCCGGCGCGGATCTGAAGAAAATTGCCGAAGGCCAACCAAACCGCATCGTACCTGATGGGGATGGTCCCATGGGTCCCACCCGCATGTTACTGAGCAAACCGGTTATTGCCGCTATTTCCGGCTATGCGGTGGCCGGCGGACTCGAGCTGGCGCTCTGGTGCGATATGAGAGTCATGGAAGAAGATGCCGTATTAGGGGTCTTCTGCCGCCGTTGGGGGGTGCCCCTGATTGATGGCGGAACCGTGCGCTTGCCGCGATTGATCGGGCTGAGTCGCGCACTGGACCTTATTCTAACCGGCAGACCTGTCGAAGCTGAGGAAGCCTTACAAATGGGGCTGGTAAACCGGGTGGTGCCCCAGGACAACGCCAGGGCAACCGCGATAGAGCTCGCACACCAGCTTGCCGCCTTTCCCCCGACATGCCTGCGGGGGGATCGCATGTCTGCCATCGAACAATTTGACCTGCCGTTCAAGCAGGCCATGGCCAATGAATTTGAACAAGGCCTGCAGTCATTGGAAAAAGAGGCCGGATCAGGGGCTGCCCGGTTTGCCAAAGGAGCCGGGCGCCACGGGCATTTTGAAAAGCCTGGTGCTGAGACTTGATGAAAAACTGGGATAGTCTGAGTGTATCTTCAAAGAATCCATTAAAAAAGCCAACCGGCAATAATGGCAAGATGTCAACACCCCGAAGTCGAACAAATTAGAGGCCAATTATAAGCATATCATCAATTCAGCCGGGGTTAAGAGAATCTCAATGTATCAGAAATCAGATGAAATTGGTTTATGTAACCAAGTGATCATCCATAGAGTCAGAAGGACAGATCATGACACTTTTCAAGAAGGTTCTTCAGCTAAGTGCAATCATAGTTCTCATCAGTGCTCTCTCTTGCTGTGGGAAGGGCTCAGTCAAACCCACTAATCACATTGGTCATGTACATTTCAATTCCGCTACTGAATTAGCAAGCTCCATTCGGCGCGGCGAAATCACCTCCATCGATCTTCTCAACCTCTACCTCGACCGCATAAAACGCTATAATGATGACATCAATGCGGTTGTGGCTTTGGATATTGATGCCGCCCGCATGCGAGCGAATGAAGCAGATAAAGCGCTCGCCGAAGGCAAAGTCTGGGGGCCTCTTCACGGTGTACCAATGACTGCAAAGGACGTATTCGAAGTGGTTGGCATGCCCACAACGTCGGGTGACCCGAAGCTAAAGGGATACTTTCCAAAGCGAAATGCGATGGCTGTGCAACGCCTTATCGATGCAGGTGCAATAATCTTTGGCAAAACGAACGTTCCATATCATGCTAAGGATTATCAAAGCTATAATAAAATCTATGGCACAACTAATAATCCCTGGGATTTGTCCAGAACACCAGGCGGGTCATCAGGTGGCTCAGCAGCAGCGCTTGCTGCTGGGTTCACACCCCTCGAACTTGGTAGCGATATGGGAGGATCGATCCGTATTCCAGCCCATTATACAGGGATATTCGGGCACAAACCCACTTTTGGGATTGTTCCGAGATATGGACATATACCCCCCATGCCAGGTGAAGTCCCTCCTAACTTAATACCGACAATTCCGCTTCTTGTAGTCGGCCCCCTCTCCCGAGATGCCGATGATTTAGAGTTGGCATTAAAGGTCTTGATGACTCCAGGTAGTGATGATGAAAGTGCGAACAGACCTGTACTCTTGCCGCCGAGGAAGAAGCTATTCAATAAGTTTCGTGTCGCGGTGTGGCTCACAGACTCTTCTTCTATAGCCGAAATCGATGCTGATGTTCTATCGACGCTTCAGAAAGCAGTGGCGAAACTACGCAACGCCGGTCTCTATATAGACGAAACTGCACGTCCTAATATCAGTATTGATAAAATCAATGAACTTCACGGAAATATTCGTGATCTCATCATGATGAGGTTATTACCCCTACCAGAATGGCTTATTGCCGAACAGAAAAAACTACAAGCTCTATGGGCTTCATTTTTTGAAAATTATGACGTTCTGCTTGCCCCTGTATCACTTGGGTTTTCGGTATGTAAATACACGAATTGCCGCAGATCTGCGCAGGATCAGGGTTTACGCGAATGAATGAAATTCGGCGTGTTACTACAAAA
>CACVKW010000617.1 GCA_902749685.1 Olavius sp. associated proteobacterium Delta 1
AAATTCGCGGCTGTCGCCGTAATATGTTTCAAAGCGCTTTTGGATTTGTTCATCGGTAAACCGGTATTCCGGAATCATTTTCACCAGCAAATGAAAATGTTATGTGAAGCTTCACATAAAAAATGATTGCCCATCAGGCAAAAGCCTAAAATTTCAGTGAAATACAGCGCTGAAAATCATTTGATCAAATCCAGCACAAAATCCTTTTCAACATCTTTCAAAGGAAATCCATCCAGCGCGCTACGGGACATAGCATGATATACGGCTTTTTCCTCGGCAATGATCATTCGCGATGTTCTTGGCATATTTTTGCCTCCTTTCTTTGCCTGCATCTTTTCTGCTCGTCACTCTGATCATATCAAATAATCAAAAGTGTCAAGTATAATTAACCTGTCCCTATTTTCCCTATAGACCTTCTCACCAACACCGATATGGCCAGTATCGCCAGAAACAACAGACTGATGGATCTGGCAGCAATGGTTCGCAGCGATCCACATCTGGTGGAAAAACTTAAACAGGGCGATGATGCCAAAATCGATGTCGAATTTCGATCAAAAATCTATGAATTTATAGAAAAATTCGGTGACTTGTCCTGCGCGGTGACCGGCGGAAGAAATTGTGTGCTGGGAACCGGTCCGCTTTATCAGTTGCTGCTGGAAATGGCCAACCATCCGGCCCCAACCGAAAGTCGTCAAAAAAATGATCGCCTCAGTCACTTGCATCAGAACTTTTTAGGCAGCGTTGACGACGCCCAGAAGGCCTGGGCGGAAGAATTGCTTGAACTGGCCAGGAGCAGTTATCAGATGCGGGATGACGACAATATCTATCTCGGCCGGATAGAAGCGCAGTTGCTGGCAGCCGTCCAGGAAGCCAAAGGACGGCTTGAAGACCGGTCAGGCGAACAGGCTTCGGCCATATTGCAACAGGTGCTGGCGGAGGTCGACTTCGGAGCAAGTCCCTTGAAACCCGGTCATCCTGCCCGGACGGCCGGAGATAAGCTCCAGGCCCGACAGTTGCTCGGCCAGCCCGCAGGCCCCGGGATTGCTAAAGGCAAGGCCCGGGTGATCCGGCTACATTCCGATTTGGCTGATTTCAAACACGGCGAGGTGCTGGTTTGTGATGCGGTTGATCCCAACATAACTTTTGTTGTGCCGCTGGCAACGGCCGTTGTCGAGCGCCGGGGCGGCATGTTGATTCATGGCGCCATTATTGCGCGTGAGTATGGATTGCCCTGCATTACCGGCATCCCGGACGCAACCACCTTGATTGAAACCGGGGATCAAATTACGGTGGATGGGTACCTGGGGATTGTCACCCTGGGTGACGCCGGGCTGTGAGAGCCGGCCAGGGTTGCTGATAGATGATGGCGTCTAAGATATAGTGTCCGGCAGGTCCTGGAAGGATGCCCGGGTCAGGCCATTGAGCAGTAAAAAGGATTTTATCTCGATTTGGATTATTTCTGCGTCAGCCTGATCCATGAACTCACTTAAATGGGGGTGGGCTGACAACAGCTTGCGGCGAACCGCCTGTTCTTTGGCCGGATCGGTAATCTTTCGGTAGGTGCCCGCAACGGTCATGGCTTTTGCTTCAGATCGCGGTGATGTGTCACGCGTATCAATCATCAGGCTGACTGCCGGATTCGCAGCTAAATTCTTAAATTTCTGTGTTTTCCTGTGGGTGACCATATATATTTCGGTGCATGCCGCATTGGTGACATAGGCCATCAGGGAGCAATAGGGTTTGCTGTCGACAATGGTTGCCAGAACGCAACTGTTCTTTTCTCTGGCAAGGGCCTTCATTTCTTCCAGCATCATTTTCTCTCCTTCGAGGTCATCTTTACATTCAACCGTTGCTTTTTAGCATAATAATCGGTTAACAAAAATATTTAAATTTTTCATTAATAAATTTTGAGGAGAACCAGCATGGAGACAAAATTCAGGATTGGCATCAGCAGCTGTCTGCTTGGTAATGAAGTGCGCTGGAATGCTGGGCACAAGCATGATAAATACCTGACCCGCACCCTGGGAAAGTTTGTAGAATACGTCCCGGTTTGCCCGGAGGTAGAAGCCGGATTCGGCGTTCCCCGAGAATCATTTCGATTGGTCGGCGATCCGGAAAATCCGCGCCTGATAACCTTTAAATCAAAAACCGATCACACCGATCGTATGCTAGCCTGGGCCAGAAAGCGTGTCCGGGAATTGGAAAAGGAAGAGCTGTGCGGGTTTATTTTCAAGAGCGAATCCCCCAGCAGCGGAATGATTCGGGTCAAGGTCTACAACGAAAAGGGCATGCCCCATAAGGTCGGCATTGGAATGTTTGCCCGGGCCTTTATGCGACATTTTCCTTTGATACCGGTGGAGGATGACGGCCGCCTCAACGATCCCTTGATCCGGGAAAATTTTATTCTGCAGATATTTACCATGAAGCGCTGGCGGGATAACCTGGCCGGAAAACCGGGCATGGGTCTACTGGTGGATTTTCATACCCGCAACAAGCTGCTGATCATGTCCCACAGCCCGAAGCACTACCGCTTGATGGGCAAACTGGTCGCAACCGGAAAAAAGGTGTCCATCAAGGATTTGCATCAGCAGTATCAACTGCAGCTGATGGAAGCCTTGAAACTGAAAACAACCATCAAAAAACACATAAATGTATTGCAGCACGTTATGGGTTATTTCAAGAAGCAGCTAAGCAGCGACGAAAAACAGGAACTGCTCGAGGTTTTTGACCATTACCGTAGTGAACTTGTCCCCTTAATTGTGCCCATTACCCTGATCAACCATTACGTGCGCAAATATGATCAGCCCTATCTCAAGCAGCAGACTTACCTCCATCCGCATCCAGTGGAGCTCAAGTTGCGTACCCACGTTTAAAAGTGGTTTTAAAAGTATTGGGTCAGTTCTGTGCGATTAAAAGTTTTCTATTGGGATGAGGACTTCATTGCGGCGCAGAAACCAGGGCATGAACGGTGGGTCGTAGCGGGCCCAGACCGGATCACCTGCTTTGGTCAATCCACGTTTTTGGATATACTCTTCCAGCCAAGCCCTGTTTTCCTCGTATCCGTCCTCACTCCAGGTCCCTGTATATCTTACTGCGGCCATGAGGCGACCGGGGTCCACTTTCAACTTGACTCTTGTGTCGTTTGGTTCCGGAAGTGTTTCCAGGGTATACTCTGCCGGCATGAGAAATGTGATGCGCCATTGATTATCTTTTTTCTCCTGTTTGACCGGTGCGGTCATTGCAATTTTTTCCGAACCGGCTTCCTGGCCCACAGGCGCGGTCATTGAGATTGACTGCTTTTTCTTGTTATCTCCGGAAATATAGCCGTAGAGACGGCGAAAACCTTCATTTCCGACGTCTTCGAGATCACCGTTGACATAGGTTTCAGCGACGATCTGAGAATCATATTGCCTGATTTCAAAATCATCTTCTTTTTCCAAAACCGTGTATTTTGCCTTTTCAATGGCCATGGCTGATTTAGCCACCAGCAGTGAAGATACTCCTAAAATCGCGAAACCGGCCAAACCAATATACTTTAGGGTTTTCATATCGATTCCTCCTGTTTAACATCAGTGAAACCAACATAACCACGCTTAGGCTGTCTGCAAGTTCGCTTTAAAACTCATAAACAATATCCCTTAACAAGTAACTCCCCATTTTGTTTACCCAATCGGGGTGATAGTTTTTACCTGTTAAAAAGCCCTTAATTGTCTCCGGTTGACCATTTATCAATTATGAGTATCTTTAAATCAAACAGGTAATAATTAAAACATAAGGAGACAAATTATGACTGATGAAAATAACTACATTGAAACCGACAAAGAGAGAGAAGAAGGACATGTTGATACGCGTGAGAGAAACCATGAATGTGAGAATAAGGATCCGAATCTCGGTTGCGATATGGGAATAGATGTTGCCGGCTAATATTCAACTTAAATATGGATTGATTGGAAAGTTAACGAGAACATCAACATATAACAGGGCAGGCCCATTCAGGGTTCTGCCCTATTCATTTTATACTTTGCAAGCTCTGATAAAGGAGATTAACATGAAACTGGTTGAATACTTTGATAGTAAAAAAGGGGTAGGCGTTCTGTCCACGGCTGACAGTGAAGGCAAAGTTGATGCCGCTATCTATGCAAGACCTCATTTTATGGAAGATGGAACCCTGGCATTTATAATGCGTGACCGTCTTTCCCATCACAATCTGCAGTCCAATCCCCATGCAACTTATCTGTTCAAAGAGGAAGGTTCCAGTTACCGGGGCAAAAGGCTATTTATGACCAGAGTAAGGGAAGAACAAGATACAGGTCAGCTGGAATCCTTGAGGCGTAGAAAGTCAGCCTACGGGAATAGTGAAGACATGTTTCTTGTCTTTTTTAAGCTGGACAATGAATTACCGCTGGTAGGTGACGGAAGCTAGTTGCCTTGTATTATTGCAACTGGTATACAACCTATCAGGATGTTCGGGGAAAATACGAAATTATTAATCTGTCGCTAAACCAATAAAAGGAAACCCGGCCATGAATTCAGATCCTGTTCTGGTAACCGGCGCTACCGGCTACGTCGGGGGACGTTTGATTCCGGCGCTACTCGATGCCGGTTACCGGGCGCGTGCCATGGGGCGCAGCCTGGATAAAATCGGCTGCCGCCCCTGGGCGGGGCACAGCCGGGTCGAATTGGTTCAGGGCGATGTTATGGATGTCGAATCCCTCAAACAGGCTGCTGCCGGTTGCCGGACAGCTTATTACCTGGTCCACTCCATGATCGCCCAGAATGAAAAATTCGTTGAGGCTGATCGCCGGGCAGCGCAAAATATGGTTGCTGCAGCAACAACAGCGGGATTGCAAAGAATCATTTACCTCGGCGGTCTGGCTGAAGCGACCCATGGAGATTTAAGCAAACATTTAAAATCACGGATCGAGGTCGCCGAAATCCTGCAGGCCGGACCGGTCCCCACCACTGATCTGAGGACACCCATGATTTTGGGCTCAGGAAGTGCCTCTTTCGAGATTCTGCGCTACCTGGTTGAACGTCTGCCCGCCATGACGACCCCTCGCTGGGTGCGCTCCTTGAATCAACCCATTGCCATCCGCAACGTTATAACCTATCTCGTCGAATGCCTTAAACATGATGAAACTATTGGTCAAACATACGACATTGGTGGTCCCGATATATTAACCTATCGTGATTTGCTGGATATTTATGCAGAGGAAGCCCATCTTCCCAAACGGCTGATTATTCCGGTGCCGGTACTAACGCCGACGTTAAGTGCACTGTGGATTCACCTGATCAGCCCGGTGCCCGCATCCATCGCACAGCCACTAACCGAGGGACTGACCAGTGATGCGGTCTGTACCGAAAACCGCATCCAGGCCATCATACCCCAAAAGATGTTGACCTGTCGGGAGGCGATCCGCCTGGCCCTGGAACGCGTCAAACAGGAACAGGTGGACACCTGCTGGATGGACGCGGGCGATTTGTTGGAACCTGAATGGGCCCATTGCGGCGATGCTGAGTGGGCCGGCGGAACCATCATGAATTGCGGCTATCGCGCCCGAATAAATGCCACGGTTGATGACCTCTGGAAACCCGTAAGCCGAATCGGCGGCAAATCCGGCTGGTATTTCGAAAATTTTCTATGGCGCCTGCGTGGCATAATGGATCGCCTGGTGGGAGGCGTCGGTTTGCGACGGGGGCGGCGGCATCCAACGGAAATCGGAGTTGGAGATGCCCTGGATTTCTGGCGGGTGTTGGAAGTAGAGCCTCCCCAACGGTTATTGCTGTTGGCTGAAATGAAAACCCCCGGTGAGGCCTTGCTTGAATTTCAAATTACCCCTCTGGCAAATGACCAGGTGGAACTTCAAATGCTTTCCCGGTTTTTGCCCAAAGGATTGTTCGGGATATTGTACTGGTATGTTCTGTATCCCTTCCACCAATGGATATTCTACGGCATGCTCAAAGCCATTGCAAAATCCATAAACAAACCCATGGCCTCCGATCCCGAACGATTCACCCCCAAACTGCATACTTCTTGTGCCCTACCGCAGAATAAATCATAGAGCTCTTAAGGAGAAGTATGTCCATTCATCCGACACGTACAAAATTCTTGAATGAAGCCGACGCGCGCGAGGGAGATTATGTCCTGTACTGGATGCAGCAGTCCCAGCGAGCAGTGTATAATCATGCCCTGGAATTTGCTATTCAGCAGGCGAACAAACTGGATCGGATGCTGCTGGTGGTCTTTGGGTTGATGGATGATTACCCCGAGGCCAATCTGCGCCACTACACTTTTATGCTGGAAGGTTTAAAGGAAACCCGGGCAGCCCTGGCATCACGGGGAATTAAAATGGTATTGAACCTTGGACATCCACCGGAGGTGGCCCTGAGCCTCGGAAGGCGGGCGTCTATGATTATCTGCGATCGCGGCTATCTGAGACACCAGAGAGCCTGGCGCCGGGAGGTGGCGAAACAAGCCCAATGCCCTGTCGTGCAGGTGGAAAGCGACGTGGTGGTGCCTGTGGAGGTGGCATCTGAAAAGGCCGAATATGCCGCGCGTACGATTCGTCCAAAAATTCACCGACACCTCGAAACCTATCTGGTTGGTCTTAAGCAAACCAGAGTAAAGCGTCCATCCCTGGGTATGAAGATTAAAGAAGTTGAATTAGAGGATACCGAGGGGTTGCTTCGGAAACTTAATCTTGACCGCAGCGTACCACCGGTGTCCGATTTGTTCAAAGGCGGGACCTCCCAGGCGGTAAAGCGCTTTGATGGGTTTGTTCGCCACCGGCTGAAATACTATGATCAGCACAGCAATCAACCGCAGATGAACGATATTTCCCATATGGGCCCCTATCTGCATTTCGGTCAGATCTCACCCCTTTACCTTGCGCTAAAAATGAACCGTGCCCCTGATTCGCTCAAGGCAGTCAAAGACGCTTACATCGAGCAACTTGTTGTAAGGCGCGAGCTGGCCATGAACTTCGCCTTCTATACATCCCGATATGATGCTTACACGTGCATTCCGGGCTGGGCCCGCAAAACCCTGGCCGATCATGAGCATGACACACGGGAATACCTTTATAGCCGCCGGCAGCTCGAAAATGCCGACACCCATGATCAATACTGGAACGCTAGCATGCTGGAAATGAAGCATACCGGCTTTATGCACAATTACATGCGGATGTACTGGGGTAAAAAAATCCTGGAATGGTCGAAAACACCGCAAATTGCATATCGCACGACCCTGGCATTCAACAATAAGTACTTTATAGATGGGCGGGATCCCAATTCCTATACCGGTGTGGGTTGGATCTACGGGGTGCATGATCGCGCCTGGACCGAGCGGCCGATTTTCGGCAAGACCCGTTATATGGCGGCCTCAGGTTTGGAGAGAAAATGTGATATCGCAGCCTATGTTAAAAAGGTGGATGACCTGGTAAAAAAGGTGTGTTGAATATGCCGACGCAAAAGTTAGTGTGGCGAACCACGGTAATCAGCTAAAACATATAAATCCCATCAATTTTATTCTTTATTGATCCGGGTCAGGTAATTAACCAGATCATCTGCAATTCTGGATGTAGCCTGAACAATCCCCCGCGCCATGCTGGCGTCGATTATCTGACCTCTTGTCATGGCCCCAACCGCATAGATGGTGCTGGATTGTGCTACTTTATTATTAGGTCCCCTTTGCATGATATGGTGAGTTCCGGGATCTATCCAGATGCTTCCCGTTTTATAGGCGCCGCCTGCGGTTTTCAGCTTAGTCGTAGTTTCAATGTTTGAATCGGCCGTGTAGCCTGGGGGCCGCAATTCTTCAATTAGAATGGTTCCGGACTTGAGTAAATTCTTTGCCAATTCTGAAGGATTTGTTGAAAGGGATTTTTCCTGCCCCCGGGCATTGACAACATAGGTGTGAGCTTCGGTCTTTAAATTGCCTCGACCATCCCTGTAGGTGAATTCATAGCAGTCCTCAACCGCATTTTTGACCAGGCGATAGTTCTCTCCCAGTTTGCGCACCTCAACAATTCCTGCTTTCAGGAGGGCCAATAGTTTTTCAGCATTGATGGAAGGCTGGGTTGCGGCATGGGTAAAAAAAACGGAGGTGTAATTTTTATCAAACCGCCGTCTATCTTCAAGGGTCAGGCTCAGGTAGACGTCTCTGACCATATCAACGCCCTGATGCAAGATCGTCTGCCAGATGAGCTCCCCATCGCGGCCATCTCCGCCGAGGGCGTCGTCTAAATACCCTTGCAGCAGATCCGCTGGTTTTCCGGTTGGGTTTATGATTTCCTCCCAATCAATGGTCCGGCCATAGGCTGTTTCCAGCTCTAAATTCAGCAGTTCGAATATCTTATCCAGGGTCAAATCCCGGCGATTTTCAGCCATCAGGCGACTCAGATTTTTCCGATTCAAAAACCGGTTCCGGTAACTGCCCATTTTCCCTCTGACCTTCGGCAAAAGACCCCGCCTGGAGTAAAGCACAAATTTTCTTGAATTTTCGGAAGGTGAATAGGTCAATTCACCGTCTTCACCCCGAACAAATGTCCCGTCCGAGGTTAACGTCAACAGGGTTTCGATGGCACTGAGGCTGGTACCGATGACCGCAATTTTGGTGCCAGGTGGAATGCTTTGGCGCAATTTTTTGGCAGGCCAGGGCGAGGTGAAATAATGATCCTGATCACTATCTTCCGACCAGTGGCCGGTGGCGAGCAATGCACGGTCAGCTTCTTTTGAGAAATAATGTCCTGATAAAAGATGTTTTATGCCCAGCTGGATCTGATGGCCATTCTGCTTGAGTTCAACGACTTCAGATTCCGGATAGAGGTTCACTGCAAGACCTGCTTGCTCTGCTGATTGCACCGCCTCCTGAAATCTCGTCTGCAAATACGCGCCCATGATAGCCCTTGGATAATGGTTGCACGCTTGCAGGGATCCGTTCGGCTCGGAAGACATTTCATGAAAATAGGAAAATTGCGTTCGCATGTGATCTGAATTTTGTATTACCCAGTTTTATAATCGTCGGGCGCGCCTTCCAAGATACCCATGTCCGATGCGCACATGTTGGTGATATGAAAAGGTAAGGCATATTTATCGCTATGGGGGAAACCGGGTCCGAATGTATCCTTCTTTTCGTAAACTTGAACACCAATTCCGGCAGGGTTCAAGTGCCCCTTTTCCGCTTCCGCCTGCACCCTGTTCATGAATTGACACAGCATGGCTGTGGCGGTTAATCCGCCACCAATTATTGCAAAATTAAAACGCATGATCCCTCAATATTGATTCAGCTATTGCATATTTAAAGTCCTTATCGTATATGCCGGACTCCAAATCTATCTACTGCTTGAGTTTTACAGATACACAATATATTTTCCAATTTCAAATTCTAAAATCCTGTCCTTTTAATTACCAGGTTTTTCCTATCATTCCACCAACCTTTTTCTCATATTGATTCTACGATTTAAGTGCCAACTATATATTTGTCAAATAAAGAAATAACAGAACGGTAGTGGAAAGGTAATGAAATAAAACGGACATTATTACTGCTACCAGTTCTGATCATAATTTTTAGATTTTACTCCGATCTCTTTTAATTTCATAACAGAGGTGGCCAATGAAACATTAGAAGCTTGCAGTTTTTATTATGACAACTCTAACAATAGCTGTATTTGCATCTTCACCCAGTTTTCTTCTGAACGCTATTTTATAAATCATTTAACTTATGATAATCCTAAAATTGAATGTGGACCCGGAATGAAATTACGCATAATGCCCAAAACACTTTTGGTTGTATCGACGGCCGTGCTCGCATGCGCGATATTCGACGGCCAGGATGCGCTGTCCATGGATCTTAATCAATTCCAGTGGAAAAACCGCCTGCTTTTTATTTTTTCCCCGCAAATGGACGATTCGTTCTTCCAAGCCTTGCAAAGCGAAATTTCAACTCAACCGGACGAAATTTCAGAGCGGGACCTGGTCGTTTTTAAAATATTTGAAACCGGCCCATCCTATATGGAAACAACCCGGATTGATCCCCAGACTGCCACCGCCATCCGAAACAAGTTTGCGGCACCCCTTGGACAATTTACCTGTATTCTGGTAGGTAAAGACGGCGGGACTAAACTCAGGCGACACGCTCCGGTGAAATTAGAGGAGGTATTTGACCTTATCGATGCCATGCCCATGCGCCGGGAAGAAATGCGTCAAAAAAGTCAACGTGACTAATCCAATACAACCAAATGAATCCAGCGGAGTAAAATGATCATATACCGGCTTATCCTGTCTATAATTTGTGTCTGCCTGACGGCGGGCTTGACGGTTGCCCAGGAACCACTGCCGACCGAATCCGGTTTTTCCGGCTACATAGAGATCCTCGGCGCCTATATCAGCACCAACTCACAGCTCAACACCGACAGCGACAACAAGAAAACCGATTCCCTGGATAGCTCCGGCGAACGGGTCAACAAATTCAGACCGCTGCCTTTAGGACTCCTTCGCTATACGTTTGCCGACATACGCACCCAGTTTTTTATGGGGGTCCTGCCGGAAAATGTGGCCCAGGGCCAATTTCTGGTGGAAGCTGGCGCCCGGCATATTTTGTCAAACGGCACGGGCCTGCGGGCATCTGTCATACCCCTGACGCCGATTGCCCAGAAAACATGGGAAGATCCGTTTGTCATAGGCCAGGATCGTCAGCGGACCGACATTGACTCCTACGGGTTCAAACTTGCGGCTGAGACGATTCTGGGTACCGGGCTGACAGTGAAATATGGTTGGGTCCGGCAATCGCTTGATGACGAGAAAAGCGGCACCCTCTTGTTGTCACAGCCCGGCAGTATGCTCACACCGGATGATTTGGATGATCTGGATCGCGATGCCCATTTTCACCGCCTTACCACTGAATATTCATTTCAAATCGGTCGCCGAATGCGGTTAACGCCGATTTTAAGATACACCCGGGGCGATGCTGACGGGGACGCCAACAGCTTTCATGCGCTGACGCCGCAATTATCGTTTTTATACTTTGGCAATCAACTGCAAGCCAGCGTCAACGTCTCAGCCAAGGCTGAATGGTACGACAGCAAGCATCCGGTATTCGATAAAACACGCCGTGATTTCAGCCCCGGGCTATTTGCCATTATGGGCTACAAGAATCCATTCGGGTTGAAAAATTTCAGAATCGACTGGTTTAATGCATTTTTTAAATCGAATTCCAATATCGACTTCTATGAATCCTCCAATTTTATCACTGCCGTGGGTGTAGGCTACCGATTCTAAATTGTCTGTGCCACCTAACCGCAGAATGTCATTGCACTGCTTGTTTTTTATGTCAACCAAACATAAAAATCCCGGATACCAGCTGAAGGCTATCCGGGATTATTTAATCGGGGTAATTTAATCCAGTTTCTCCGGGTTGCATAGGTTGTCGGCACTGACCGCACTCCTTCCGCAGTTTTTACAGAAATGCTGCGCCGGTCTTATCAGTTTAATAAACTCGTCAGTATTGGTTTCGATATATCCTTCTTCCTGCAAGGCACACAGGGTTTTATCTTCAACATTGCTCATTGGTTTACTCCTTTCATTTTAAGATGGCTGTTCTTTCTGGTCGAATTGTTTTCGTATTTCTTCAATCCGTCGACGGTTAACTCCCAAATCGGAGTAACCTGTCCGTGAAGCAGATCTCACTTGAATTAGTTTTTTAGCGTTATCAAAATAAAATTCAACATCATCTACAAACCGAAAAATAAAAGACACAAATTCAGCATGGATATAATCTTCCTCGATCTCCACTATGCGAACTCTATTAAACGAATTGAGAACCCCCAGCAGTTCATGCTGAGCCACAGCTTTTTCCCCTTCGTAAGAGATCGGTTCAATAAAATGATTTTTATCCCCTGCAAGAGAAGACACACAGTTTGGGGTATCTGGACATGGTGTCAATTTGCCAGGTGCTTCCGATACCATTTTTGCACCTCCTCCTGACCATTGAATTTATGCAGTCCGATCATGTTTGACCCGTATGAGTCCCGTGGTATCGAAACCCAATGCAGCGGATCTATTTACAAGCTTTAAATAAATGGCCTCATCCAGCGTTGTGGTTCTCGACAAAATCCAAAGGTAGGAACGGCTCGGGCCGGAAACCATCGCATAACTGTAGTTTATCCTGTCAAGTTCGATGATATGATAACCTCCGAAAAAGGGACCAAAAAAAGATACCTTCAAACTGCCAATGGTTTCATCGCCAACAAAACGAGCTTTGCCTTCTATCTGTTTCCATTCACCGTCTTTTTCATTGAAGCCCCGGTTTAATACCGCTATTTCTCCTTTTTCTTTCGCTGTGTATATTGTGCTGACATTACTGAGATTTCTTTCGAAGGAATGGTCCAGTCTCGCAATTTCATACCACTTCCCCAAGTACCTGCCACCATCAAACTCATCTACTGGCTCCAGACCTTTCGGGACACTTGTACATCCTAAGACGGTGGTCGCCACCAAAATTAATAATCCCAGCGCTCTATATTTCATTTTAATATCTCCAACTGATCGTGTTATTCGAGATTCGTCTATAGGTTTAGAACACAATATACCGAAAATCTATTAGAATAGCTGCCTGGTATATGAAAATCAACCATTTAACAAAATAACGATTAATAATTACCTGTTTATTTGAGCATCTTGCTCAATTGGGTCAGCACTTTTGGCCCCAGACCGCATACATAGGATCAGAGTACATCAGATCCGGAAAATACTTATCATCGTGCGGGCGTGGCAGGCCCCTAAAAGAATAGGTCTGCAGGTTTTTATAACCTCCCGAGCGAATGAAGTATTCGAGTACCATCCCCATGCGCTCGAATTCGTGTAATTCCTTCCAGATTCTAATTGCCTTGGTGGGGAACCAGCGATTGGAAAATGTAACGATGAAATAACCATCGGTTCGCAATACCCTGGAAAGCTCTTCAAATATCGCCAGTGGATTGGTCAGGTATTCAACCGATACCGTGCATACCACCGCATCAAAACTATCTGATTCAAATGGCAGAACAGGACTTAGTTTGAGATCCTGAATCACATGTTCACTCAGACGTGAATTCTTCTTCAGTTCAAGGCCGTTGAGCCCCAACCCCACCAGACGCCTTAAACTCAATTTTTCCGGCAGATGTGACTGCCAACTGCTCATCAAGTCCAACACATCCATATCGTCTTTTAAAAACCGCCCATAGGTGTTTTTTATCATCTCTATGGCGGTATCATCAATGTGCTGCTCCAGGCGCGGTTCTTTATAGAACCGGGCATCAGACGTCTCATCATCCCGGGCAAAAGCTTCGGCGGAAAGAAAATCTGTCTGTTGGCCCTGCCATCTTGCCTGCATGCCGGGACCGGTTGTCAAAACATCCATCCAGTCGACACTGCTGCCGCCCCGTTCGGTTTCCTTGTTCTCCACTTTTCCAACAACTCCGGAAAGGATCAGATCTTTTCCCGCCAACGGGTGATTAAAATCCACCATCATGTTTCCATTATTGACGTGAACGAGCCTGAAGGGTTGAACATTGGCGCGAAACACCCCGGCAACAGACTTCAAGATTCCCTTAGGATAGAAACGTCCGACTGCCGGATTAGCTTGGGTGCCAGGGGTCGATTGGGGGTCAAACTGCTTACTTTTTATCTGAAAAAGACTTTGCTTGGCATATTCCTGAATAAAATCATTTGACGACAGCTTAAGATCAAATCTTTCGCCGGCCTGTTTTCCGTTTATTTCTTCAAGTAGGGACGGCGGAATATAATCCCGCCAGATGTTGATCCGGCTGGCCTGATAACCGTCTGTATGAGCCACACCATCGCTTTTCCACTTCAGGTGAAATACCATATCCACTGTACTGTCAGAATCTATGAGTCTCGAATCCACTTTTAACTCCTTTCAATTTGCAGCCAGATTTTGCACTGTTATATTGCAGCCCATTGTGAGGCCAGCCGGATCTGAGCAAATGAGTTAATTGAAAAAGAATCTCTTTCAAGATTCAAATATAATTTAGGCACCATGGAAAAAACTGCAATGGGAGAGGAATCACTGTCTATTGATAGGAAAAAACTACTACTGTGAAATGGACATTAGATAGGACCTTAGATTGGTCCGCTTATTGGTCAGGCCGAACTTAAACCGCAGGTTTTTGCGGTGGAAATTGACTGTGGTTTCGGAAACGTTTAGAACATCGGCGATTTCTTTGCTGGTTTTGCCGTCTTTGACCAGGGCGGCAACCTGCATCTCCTGGGGGGTCAGCAGGATTTTGGCATTAGAAAAGCGCTGCAACAGGGGAGAAATGATATCCTGCAGATGGGTATCAATAATTTCTACCAGGGTTCTGTCCTTGGCCTTCAGACGGGTATTTTTCAATTTGTCAACATAGGGCAGGACAAGATCCTTGACGTTGTTCAGGACTTTTTTCTCGAGCTCAAGTTTATCGTCTTCACGCTGCTTGAGCAGCACCTTCATAGCGATATTGGCTTCCTCGAGACTCTGCTTTTGTTCGATAAGCTCTTCCTGGCTTTTTCGCAGGGCTTCTTCGGTCAGTTTTAGAGCCGTTATTTCCTCATGGCTGGCAACCACCCGTGTAGGGCCGAAACCGGACATGCGTATGGCCCGCATATAGTACCAATGGGGGCCGTCCTCAGAATGACAGGGATAATCGTATAGAAATTCTTCCACTTCACCACCAATAACCGCCCGAATTCCTTCAGCAACTTTATGGGCATCCTCGGCATCGCTTCCAGTGGTTGCTTCACAGATTGCAAGATAATTGCTTCCCCGGTCGTCATAGTCTTTCGGCATTCGGCTTTTTGCAGAAAAGTCGCGCCACGCGCGATTGGTTTCGAGGATAATGCCATTCTCGTCAAGAATGGCAATGTGCGCAGAAAGGGAGTTGAGGACTGTAATGGCGAGCTCATCGGCAAAAAGCTGGCCTGCATTGTTATCTTTCTTCGCTTCAGTCTTCATCATTTGAAAGCCTTTATGGATGGTGGTGGTTGAATGGAACCAAAATAGTACATTCAAGCATCGGTTTCAACATAGTAATGCCTCAAATAGCTAATTATTTTAACTTTAAGGAATCTGACGTTTATTCATTTCCCATATAGTGTCTGCTTATGGCGTTAATGAAACTCTTCAATCCCGATTCCCGAGCCGTCGCGATTATAGATCGTGTCGCGAGAGACGTCCAGAATTACCTTATTGAAATCAACAGCGGAGTGGCGCGGGGGCCAGTTGAAAATCAACCCGGGTGGACACGCTTCAATTTGCGAAAAGAGGACATTGCTGGAGACCAGCTATACGTCTACGGGGATGCTAACGGGACGGTCGACTACAAGATCCCTCGCCTCGAACTGGTGAATTAGACTGGCAGAGTGTCGCCGGCAGAATACCTGACACTCATCATTGGCCTGCATCTTGTCGGGACGGCTTATGGCGCCGGCTTCATATACAAACCGGCGATATCTTCTGATCCGCTCTTTTCGGCTTTTAAGACCCTTGTCCGCCGGAGGCGGATTAAATTCTTCTAAACCAAAA
>CACVKW010000618.1 GCA_902749685.1 Olavius sp. associated proteobacterium Delta 1
CAGCATCCAGCATCCAGCATCCAGCATCCAGCATCCAGTATCCAGCATCCAGTATCCAGCATCCAGCATCCAGCATCCAGCATCCAGTATCCAGCATCCAGTATCCAGCATCCAGTATCCAGCATCCAGCATCCAGCATCCAGTATCCAGCATCCAGTATTCTTGACATGATAAGCGGCATGATTAAATTTGACTAACCCCAAAGACTTAATCCAGGAGGTTTGATGATGGCACTTGTAAAATGGGACCCGTTCAGGGATGTCGCAGAGCTTCAAAACCGAATCAACCGGATGTTCGATGATTCTTTCGGCCGCTCCCGCGAATCGGATGATGAAATGGATTTGCGTACCTGGCGGCCGGCAGTCGACATATATGAAGCTGAGAACGGAATCGTCGTTGCGGTGGAACTGCCCGGTGTCAGCAAAGAAAGTGTATCGGTAGAAGTCAAGGATGATGTTTTGACCCTCAAAGGGGAAAGACCCGCAGATCCCGCGATCAGTGAAGACAGCTACTACCGTCGCGAACGATTATTCGGGCCTTTTAAGCGCTCCTTTACACTTAACCAAAACATTAAGCCGGATCAAATTAAAGCAACGTTTAAGGATGGAATGCTGCAGATAGAAATTCCCCGACCCGTGCAAGAGCAGCCTAAGCAGGTAACGGTGAACGTTGAATAATATTTTGCGATCGTACGGGCTTCGTGGTAGCGGGCCCATATTAAAATCTTGAGGATATGCCTTCTATAGTCTCCAGTCAATCTGCTTGTTGCATGCAGACTCCCATGGTTACACCTCGGCGCGCAGGCGTCAAATTATTACCTGAATTTCAGAGCAACGAATATCGCTCCAAGTCAATTGCTGCACCTGGTCCCCAAAAGCCCTAAGATATTTTCATCATTGCAATTCAACTATACAATAGTTGCCGATATCGTATATTGGAACTGTTTTTTCTTTGTTTTTCTTTTGACAATAACATAAATATCAGCTAAGCAATACAATATGGATAAATATTGTATTGTAAGGGTGTAATAATGGAATTGAGGCGCGTGATCAAAGATATTTTGAAGGAAAACCAAGGCGTCCGGCCGAAGAATCTGAAAGAACGAAGCTTTAACATAAGCATCCTGCTGGATAAAAAAGCAGATAAAATCAATACATTTACCGGTTTCCGTCGTGTCGGCAAAACTTACCTGCTGTTTCTGATCATGCAAAAATTAAAAGATGAATCCAGTATATATTTCAATTTTGAGGATGAACGAATCCCTGAATCAACTGACGTGTTAGCTCAACTTCTTCATGCCGTCGAGGAGTTGTATCCTGAGCAATACAGTATTCTTTTTCTGGATGAGATCCATATCATCCCGGGCTGGGGAAAATTTCTCAGGAGATTAATGGACCAGGGGTATAAAGTTTTTGTTACCGGTTCCAGTTCCAAACTGGGATTAAAGGAAATCCCAACAGAATTGCGAGGTCGCACACGTAACTATTCGATTTTTCCGCTCGCGTTCCGAGAATACCTGGCATTTAAAGATATCCCATTTGATGATATCGATTCCCACCGGCAAATCGAGATTAGCCGGATTCTGAACGAATATATTGTCTACGGTGGTTTCCCGGAGATTTATAGTGCGGACGACATTGAACGTAGAGAAGTCATACAGGAGTATTTCCGAACCCTAGTTCAAAGAGATTTGATAGAACGTTTCAATATCAGGCAAGAAGCCCTGCTGAGATCCACTATCAAGCTGGTAATGAACTCTTTAACAATATCAATTTCAAAGTTGACAAACACATTGAAAGGCATTGGGTACCGGTGCAGCAAGAATACTATCTCAAATTATCTCTCCTATATGGAAAGTTCATTTTTTCTCTATCAGGCGCTTTTTTATTCAAATAATGTAAAAGATCAAATGCAATATCCAAGAAAAGTTTACTTTATCGACAATGGTTTTTTGAAATACCTATCATTAAATCCGGATAAAAGCAGATCTTTTGAAAACCTTGTAGCTGTGGAACTGAAAAGGAGAGGATATAAACTTTTTTACTGGAAAAACCCGAAAGGCGAGGAAGTTGATTTCGTAATTATAGAAAATGAAGCAGTTTCGCAGCTGATCCAGGTTTGTTATAATATGACCTTTGAAGACACAAGGGAAAGGGAACTCAGAGCGCTGAAAAAGGGGATGCAACATTTTGGTCTGGACAAAGGCACGATACTAACCCTCAATCAGGAGGAATCCATTACTGGAAAAGATTTTGAGATAATGGTTGTACCGATTTCCAAATGGCTTCTTGAAACTTGACAGTGGCGTATAAAGTTTCGAAAATCAGCATTTTACATCCTTTTAAACCCCTGGCCCAGACCTGGCATGTCAAGAAGTGGTGCTGGAAACCCAATTTCGTAAAATGTGAAAGCAATTTCTAAGACACATCCTGTCGCTCTCTGCGAGACGTAGGCGAGGAGCCGGAGACCAAGGCGGACTTGAATCCTGCTTGTGGGGTTGAAGCCCGCAGAGCGAAGTCCCAAACATGGAACCAATCACTTTAGGCTAAAACATGACGACTGATCCGCAGCCCAGGTTTAAGTTCATCATCAGCTCCCAGTACTTTATCTATTTCGGGGTGCTGGGAATTTTTTTGCCGTATTTCAACCTGTACTGCTATCATCTCGGATTCAGCGGCCTTCAGATCGGTATTCTGGCGGCTTTGAGATCGCTGGCAATGGTACTTTTCCCGCTAATCTGGGGTTCGCTGGCCGATCGGTTTCAAATCCGCAAGCCTATCTATATTCTGTGTACTTTTCTCAGCACATCCATCTGGCTGCTTTATCTTTTCTTCGTTGATTTCTGGCCGATGCTGATCATCACTGCCTTTTACGGCATTTTTTATGCACCCATCATATCATTTTTAGAAGCGGTCACCATGGATGTGCTGGGCAAAGAGAAGAAAAGCTATGGCCGGATACGGGCCTGGGGCTCCATCAGCTTTATCGTGATAGTGCTGGTGCTGGGTAAAATAATCGACCTGTATTCCGTCGATATCATTCTCATCCTTATTTTGGCCGGCTCCCTGATGCTGGCTGCAATTTCCGCCGGCATACCCGCCATCAAACCCAAAAAACAAGAACTTTTGCAGCCGGGTGCCGGCTCGCTGCTGGAAAGACGTGTCATTATTTTTTTATTCTGCGCCTTTTTGATGCTGGTCAGCCATGGCGCCTATTACGCCTTTTTCTCGATCCATCTGGCTAAATTAGGATACGGCAGCACTTTCATCGGGATCGCCTGGGCTCTGGCATCAACGGCTGAAATACTGGTGATGATAAAATCAGATAAGATATTTGACCGGTTTTCGCTGGAAAACGTTCTCTTTTTCTCATTTCTGGTGGCGGCCGCAAGATGGATGATTCTTTATTTGGCCGGATCGACAGTGGTGATCCTGCTGTCACAAATCCTGCACGCCGTCACATACGGCACCTTTCACATGGCCAGCATCCTGTACATTGACAGACTGGCGCCGGGTCAGTCTAAAACCCTGGGCCAGGCGGTCAATAACGCCCTGACCTATGGTCTCGGATTGATGCTAGGTTTTTTTATCAACGGCTATGTCTACGGGATCACGGGGTCGCACACCCTGTTTTTGATGAGTGCCCTCATCGCGCTGGCCGGAGGAATGCTGTTTCAAAGCTATCAGTTGGCGGATCGCAAACGCAAATGAGGCTTGCCGTTTATAGCTTTGCAGGAAAGCTTGAATATCAAAACGCGCACAAGTGGTTCTTTTCCGCTCATTTCGGAAATTATGCCAATATGAAAGATAGCATGTCAGGGATTATCCCTGCTGATAAAATTAAGAATGGCGGAATTGACCACCTCCGGTTTTTCTTCCTGAACCAGATGGCCGCTGGCGGGAATGATCATCAGTTTGGAGTTAGGCAGATCTTTTTTCAACTTTTGAGCTAAATGAATGCGACTGATCCGGTCTTCCTGGCCCCAGATGATCAAGGTTTTTTTTCTGATGCGGCGATAGCGCCGCGGGAGTTCTTTGAGCTTTTCAAAGTCGATTGCTTGCAGCACTTTGATCGGGACAGATTTTCCGTTTTCAGTCAGAAATGGTCGGTAATATTCGTCCACCAGGCGCTCTGTAATCAGGGTCTGATCATGGTAGGAGCGTTTGAGCGAGATGCGGACAACCCATTCACCGATGGCCCGGTGGATAATCGACCTGACGATAGGCAGCTTGGCGGCCCTTAACATCAGTGGCGGCGTTATGGGATAGGCTTCGGTATCGAGCAGGATCAGCGCCCGAACCCGGGAGGGATATTTCAAACTGGTTAAAAGTGCAATACCGCCGCCCAGGGAATGGCCGACCAGAACAGCTTTCTTGATTTGCAGTCTGTCCATAAACTGAATGATAAAGTCAGCATAAGCATCGATTGTGTAGTCGGCGTCCAGGGGCTTGTCCGAAAAGCCGAATCCCGGCAAATCCGGCGCGCAAACCCGATGGTGCTTTGATATGGGATGTATATTTTTCCGCCAGCTGAAGACGGAAGATCCGAAGCCATGGATAAAAACCAGCGGCACACCGGAACCGGAGTCAATATAGCGGATATTCCGTGAATCAATCCGAATAAACTTTCCGGCAATGTCATCGGGTATCGCAATTGGAGTTGGCGCGTTAAAAAAAAATAAGCCTAATATTAGAAAAACGAATACGCCAATAAAAATTACAGTTTTTTTAATCATAAAAGAAATGATTTCGTGTTAATTCGTGCCGATTCGTGGCTTATTTCAAACATCGCGACTGTTGCATACTTATAAACTATTGTCTTTGGTGCTTGCCGGCTAAAACTAAAGACGCTCAAAGTATTGTAGCATTCGTTTTCGCATCGACGGTGAAGGCAGCTTTCCGAAATTGGCAGCCATGTTATCTGTCATGTGGTGCACCTTGGAGGTGGCCGGAATCACACAGGTAACGGCCGGATGCGAGACAACAAATTTCAGGAAAAACTGTCCCCAGCTGTTGCAATCAAACTCCCGGGTCCATTCCGGCAGGGCTTGGCCCTTGACGCTGCGAAATAATGTGCCGCGCTGGTAAGGGCGGTTAATCAGGGTTGCAATCCCCCGGTCAGCCGCCAGGGGCAGCAGGCTGTCTTCCACCGTGCGGTTGCCGATGTTGTAGGTGAATTGGACAAAATCCAGCTGCTCGGTTCGCATGATTTGGATCAGATCAGAATGCGACCGGCCGTGGGAGGTGGTAATGCCGATATAGCGTATCCGCCCCTCCTGCTGCCATTGTCTGAGGGTCGGCAGGTGAATTTTCCAATCCCTTAAATTGTGAATCTGCATCAGATCCATCGCCCCGACCCCCATGCGCTGCATGGATTGCTGCATCTGATCGATACCGCTCTGTTTGCCGTAGGTCCAGACTTTTGTTGCAGCAAAAAGTTGGTCTTTGTTTGAGATCGTTTTCAACAAATTTCCAACGACCGTTTCAGAATTTCCGTACATCGGAGAAGAATCGATGACAGCGCCCCCGTTATCGAAAAAGACCTGCAGCACCTGTGCGAGTTGCGCCAAGATGGCTGAATCATCTCCGACATCAAAAGTACGCGATGTTCCCATCCCGATAACCGGAATGCGCTCACCGCTGGATGGTATAGTATGTTTATTTGCCTGACGACTCTCACCAAATACAGATTGCGGCATCAAGGCCATGCCGGCTGACAGCAAGCCCAATCCCTGCATAAAATGACGGCGGGAAATTTCCCTAGTCGTATTGTTCATGATGGGCACCTCCGTTAATTGAGTCGCTGACTCATTATTGTTATAATTTCTATTTTAAAAACAACAAACAGCAAACAACCGCAAACATCAAGCGTTTACGGGCTAAAGGTACTCAATTTACTTATTTGTACCGGTGTTTTGGTTTGCCAATTGTGCCTGTCGTCTGCCCAGCTTAAAGGATATCCAGGCCCACACTGCAGTCAGCGGAACGGCAACCAGGGCAATTCCGGCCAGGCTTATGCCGGCGGCCTTCAAACCGGCATATGCCCAGGCACTGACGGCATCGCCTCCGCGATAGACGACGGTGTCGATAAAATTCTTGGCTTTGTACTTTTCTTCTTTTCCCAATACGACGTAGAGCATCTCACGCGCCGGCCGCATCACGGCATAGTTGCCTGCCCGACGCAATACCTGCACGGCAATCAGGATACTTAGCATTGGCATCATGCCAAGCAGCAGGAATCCGAATCCCAGCAAAATCGGAATCAGTGCCAGCGCCCAGTTCAGGCCCCATTGACGGACGATGCGCGAAGTCAGAAGCAGTTGCGCGACAATGGTTAAGAAATTGACGGAGAAATCAATCGCCGCAAACAGGGCGGTTCGATTTGCCGGATCGTTGAAACTGTCGCGCACGATCTGGGCCTGTTGAAAATATAAAAAAGTCGCCAGCGTCGTATACAACAGAATCAATAAACAAATCCCGCTTAAATACGATGAACTGAAGACCAGCCGGATACCGGTAAAGATACCGCCCCCCATGGCCTGGTCCTGGCCGGAATCAGGCTTCACCGGGCGAAGTGCCGCGTCTTCGTTTGAATTAATTTCCGTTGAATTTTTCCAGGCGACGATCCGATGGATGCACCAGACGGCAACCGCCAGAAAGGCAACGGAGATCAGCAGCATATTCGCCGGTCCCAGGGCGGTGATCAGTGCTGCCGTCAGAACAGGGCCGGTTAATGCCCCGGCGGTGCCGCCGGCTGCGATCACGCCGAACAGCCGCTGGGCCTGCTCGTTGTTGAAGATATCGGCCATGAAACTCCAGAAAACCGAGACGATGAACAGATTGAAGACACTGGCCCAGATGAAAAACGCCCGCGCCACATAGGCATGCGTTAAATCGGTTTTAAATAAAACAAAGAATAATATCAGATTGGCGATAAAAAAATAGTACACATAGGGTAAGAACTGCCGCACCGGATATCGTTTCGCCACCCAGCCGAAAAGCGGCACTGCGGCCAGCATGACCAGAAAGGTTCCGGTAAACATCCACTGCAGCTTATCGATCCCGCCCGCAATGCCCATTTCATCGCGCATGGGACGAATAATATAGTAGCTGCACAGCAGCGCAAAAAAGTAGCTAAACGACCAGCAAAGCACCCGCATTTCGCCGGGTTCAACAGCCACCAGCCGTCTTAAGCGCAGACGCATCCGGTGCGACCACCCCGCCTCCACTTCCGAAAATGTTGACGATGATTTTGACATAATTCATTCCAGCTGCAAAGGAGCCGTAGCCAGATTACACTGCATTTTGTATGTTTAAGCCCATACGATAACTACGAAAACAACAATATAAAGACCAGCCTCACAATTTATTTTGATGCTTTAAATAAATATCATAGTTCGTTTCACATACCCACACAGCGTTTAGCATGGTCAACCCTAAATGGTAGTTAGTTCTAACGTAAACGTTTCAAAAAGCAATTACCCTTCGTGTCATGATGTGCTGTAGTAAGTCTCTTTGCTGGAAATTCTTGCAATCGTCCGTTGTTTAATTTCATGCTTATCGGTTTGCTGCATATGGTCAAACACTCGAAATTGGGTCCAACTTGACACCTCCTTGAGATCATGTTAGGCAATTTGAGAATCCAATAAATTTGCAGGGAGGCTAGGCGATGAATATCACAGAATTTCAGGCTTTGATTAAGCCCGTGACGGATCTTATCTCAAACAGCGCGGTGGAGGCTGCGCTCACCGAAGAACTAAACCGGCTCTTTCCGCCGGGAGGTGAAACATTCGATGCGATTGAAAAAGCTTGCCACCAAGCGGTTGCAGACGGCTGGATGTGTGCCGAAGGCCAGGAGGGGGGACCACGTTGGGGCCGCATCATTGAACCCAATCAGCAGACCGGAGGACTCAGTGTGGACGTTGTCAGATTAAAGGATTGGGTCGGATCAAAGCATCGGCATCCTAAAGGCGAGGTCTGTATGATATTGCCGCTCACTCCGGAGGCCCTGTTTGATGGTATGCCGCGTGGCTGGTGCGTGTTTGGTCCGGCTACGGAACACAACCCAACCGTATCAAATGGGGAAGCCCTAATATTGTACATGTTGCCGGACGGCCAAATTGAGTTTGCCGATCGATAACTAAATCTTAAGTGGTCGGCACGCTGAGCGGTCCTAAATATAAAATATCACTCATCATATGCTTTAATTAGCCATCATTTTTTAAATTAGGGCAATTAATCCGCCCGACCAATATCGCAACATTCACATCGGTCTCAAACGAACCGGAATTGATTATCCGAGCCTAGTATAGCTATTTTTCAGGGCGGAGTAATTACTTCCGAAAGCGTTTTTATCGACCGGTCAATGGTCGCTTCATCGGTCATGGTAAAGTTCAGTCGCATGGTTTCTATTCCTTCGCCCGGGGAGGAATAAAAATATTTGCCCGGTACAAAGGCCACTTTCTTTTCCACCGCTTTCCAATACAGCTGCTCCATATCCAGACCCCGGGGTCCTTCGGCCCAGATAAACATGCCGCCTGCCGGGCGCGACCAGCGGAATTGATCCGGGAAATAGTTATCCAGGGCCGCAAGCATGGCTTCCTGTTTGGGCCGGTATAAATTGATAATGTTCGGCAAATGCTTTGCCAGAAATCCACCGGAGATGTACTCAGCGGCCAGTGCCTGATTAAACGTGCTGCTGTGCAGATCGGTGCCTTGTTTCACAATTACCAGCCATTTTCGAATTTGCTCGGGAGCCGCACAAAATCCGATTCTGAGCCCGGGTGCAAGGACCTTGGAAAGTGTGCTGATGTAGACCACATTGCCCGGTGCCAGTGATTTAAGCGTTGGTACATCAGTGCCGCGGTACCGAAGTGAACTGTATGGGTCGTCTTCTATGAGCAGAGCGTCGTGCTTTTTAATGATGGCCGCGATTTCCTGACGGCGTTCTAAGGGGATGGTTCTACCGGTCGGGTTTTGAAATGTCGGCACCAGGTAAATGAACTTTATCCCGCCGCGATCAAGAACCTTTTCAAGTGAACCGGGAATCAACCCATTATCATCGGTATCCAGTCTGATATATTCCGGCTCATAAGGCGTGAACGCCTGAAGCGCTCCCAGGTAAGTCGGGGCCTCCACCGCGACTTGATCACCTTTTGAGATGAAAACTTTTCCGATGGCATCCAAAACTCCCTGGGACCCGCTGGCGACAAGAATATCCTCCTTCTTTGATTGAATGCCTTTTTGCCGGAGATAGTCGACCAGAGTATCTCTCAGGGGACCGAATCCTTCAGTCGGATCGTATTGAAATGCGCTGGAACCGTATTTATCGATCACGATAGAGGTCAAGTCACGCATAATTTCCATCGGAAAGCTCTCCGGCGCCGGAATGCCCCCGGCCAGCGATACCATCCCGGGCTGGGACACAACTTTTAGAATTTCCCTGATTACATTCACATCCATGGCACTGGTTCTGTCGGCAAGTAGCCTTTCAAATCCCATTAGAATCTCCTCTCTTTATTGTCAGAGTATAATTTGTTAATTTTTTCCGTTTTGTGGAAAACTTTTTGCACCACGAAAAGCACGAAGTTCACGAAGAAATCTTACAGTCATTTATTCATATTTTGTCTTTGTGCTCTTCGCGTTCTTCGTGGTCTTCGTGGTTAGATTTCATTTTGGTTCTTCGCCTAGCGCGAATTCGGGGTAAGTATTGACTATTTTTTTATAAAGACCGGTCGGTATATTTTTAACCCTAATATTAAAGCTCGCCGTATTCAAATCCACAATCCCAAATCTAAAGTCCGAAATAATCGCGAAGAATTATTTTTTTAACTGATTGATATAAAACCGAAGCTGGCGAATGGTATTTTCCAGAATGGATCTATCGCGACTGGATATGTAAAGGGCCGCCGCACCATTTAGGGTTATAATGATAAAGTTGGCAATCTCTTTGAAATCCAGGCCCGTCTGCAGCATACCTTTTTGATCGGCCTCCTCCAGCCAGGAACGCAGCAAACTGGATAATCTGACGAAACCTCGCAAAATCTGTTTGCTCATCGATGCTGATTGGCCGGAAAGTTCAACCAGCATGTTGAGAAAAAAGCAGCCCCCTTCAAACACATCAGTTCCCAAATAGTCATACATGTCATTTTCAATGAACTTTTCGATCCGTTTCAATGGGTCTGAATTATTGCGAATTCCATTAAAAACAATGCCTTTCCAGATGCTCACCGCTTCATCATAAACGGCGTACCAGATATCCTCCTTGCTGGCGAAATGGCCGTAGAGACCGCCTTTGGTCAGACCGGTGGCATCCAGTATATCGCTGATGGGTGTGTTGAAGTACCCTTTTACTGAAAAGAGCTGCAAAGAATTTTCGATGATATTTCGACGGGTTTGAGTGCCTTTGGTTGCCATCGTTCGTTGACCTGTTCTGCGTTGATTATTTAATTTTTCGCCCTGAAAATTAGCATATCCAGGGTTGTTAATTGCTCGTTGAAAACTGAAAGATTTTATTAACCGCAGATTCGGCGATTCAACATTATATTTATCAAAAATTAAAATATACCGACCGGTCTTTTTATTTATATGCAATTCCGGAAATTGTCAAATGGTTTGTAGGATACCATTTTAGTTTTCAAAAAAATATTTGCTGCCCTGAATAGGCTATTTTTCAGGGCCGATTAATTAGGAAATTGCCATTTTTAAACTCCTGGTATATAAGATTTGCGATAACTTGACCTCGAACTTCACCAAGGGGTATTTGCATGCAAAATTCAGGCAGCAGGAGGGAGAAAACCGAATGAAAGGCAAACCAGTCATAGCGCCGGTGCATCTGACGGCAACCTACAAATTCGATAATACCGATGATCTGATCGATGTCGTCCAAAATCGCAGCGGTTATATATACTCAAGATGGGATAACCCTTCGGTGGTCGAGGTAGAAAAAACGCTGGCCGCAATGGAAGGCTACGACCGGGCCCTGGGTTTTGGATCGGGCATGGCGGCCATCACAACCGCGATTATGGCCAATCTAAAATCCGACAGCCGGGTCATTTCAACCCGGGAAATTTACGGCGGCACCTTTGAGTTGTTAAATGATGTGTTAGCGAAATTCAACGTTGACCCGGTCTTCATCAATTGCTGGAAGACCCGGCAGATCATCGATGAAATCCAACAAGGGATTTCTGTTTTATACCTTGAGACACCCACGAATCCATTGTTGCGGGTTGCAGATATCAAGCCCCTTGCTGAGGCAGCCCATGATCAAGGCGCCGTTGTCATGCTCGATGCAACATTTGCATCCCCGATTAACCAGAGGCCGCTTGATTTAGGCGTGGATATTGTCATCCACAGTGCAACGAAATATTTGGGTGGGCATCACGATATCACAGCTGGGTTTGTTTGTTGCAACAATGCGTATGTTGATCAGATTTGGACCTATCGCAAAATCTTAGGCGGCGTGATGGATCCCATGAGTGCTTTTCTAGCGCAGCGGGGAATACAAACATTGGAGCTGCGCATCCGGCGACAAAATAAAAGTGCCATGAAAATAGCCGCATTTCTTGATGAACACCAAAAAATTAAAACCGTTTACTACCCGGGTCTGCCCTCCCACCCCGACCATGAAATCGCCATAAGGCAGATGAGTGGCTTCGGCGGCATGCTCAGTTTTGAAATCAACGGAGATTTTGATAAAACAAAACAATTCATGGATGGACTAAAAGTAATCAAGCTGGCAACCAGCCTCGGAGGAGTATCGAGTCTCGCCAATCAACCGATTACCAATACCCATGCCGCCTTGAGTCCGGAAAATCGCGCCAAAGCCGGCATCAGTGAAAGTCTGGTGCGCCTGTCGGTAGGCATCGAAAATGTGGATCTGTTAATTCAGGATCTTGGGCAGGCATTGGAGACAGTTTAAGGCTCAGGGTTCAAAATTCAGGGTTGAAGGTTGAAGATTTATGGTTGAAGGAATTAGGTGTCAGGGAGCAGATGCCAGAAGGCAGAAATCTGAAGTGGGAATTCGCAGGGCGGAAGACGGATTTATTGGATTTTGGATTTGATTGACTTGACAATCTCCTGTAACGATATCTGTAATTAGGATTAAGTTTAGATAATCTCAATAAATCACAAGGCGTTTACATCGTGTGATATCTAATTTTTCTGTTATGATATCACCACTCACGCAGCATTCCGAGCGATCACAATATATTGGGTTTCATTTCACACGGCTTTGTTTCCAGATACTGGCAAGATACCTGAAACCTGGACTCCATCAATTCCGGAGTAAATTTAGAGGGAACTACAATTTTGCCTAATTCCGGATATTAGTTGACTAAATCCAATCGAATTTTTATATAAATCGATATACGCTATTGTTGAACCTCTTATTCCTCCTGACTTGAAGCAGTTTTCCGTTTCCTGAATCGATTCTGATTGCAAATCTGATTATTGGGTCCCTTTGACAAGATGATCTTAAATGCAACCTATTAAAATATAGCTTAAACTGCAGAAAGGAGACAAAAAATGAAAACCTTGAAATTCATTTGCTTATTTTTCATAGGAATCGCATATATCACGGGATGTTCGGGAAACTATGCCAATATTAAAGATCAATCGGAGGACGAATCAGAGGTCACCCAAAAAAAACTAATCAATAACTGGTCAGATTATGACATCTGGATGAAGTATACTGTCATTGCTTTTGACCCAAAAAATGATGATAACAAGATATTAGTTGGCAACAGTTGGGGTACGGTTAAAGACCAGGAAACGTGGACGGAGATTGTAAAAAAAAATACGACGAGTGACGGCGACATCGACCCAGAATGGTCATATTATGGCCCTATGACCGGAGTTCGAGAGATATGGGGTCCCAATGGTCAGTTTTATGGATATGTTCTCCATCAACGCCGCGATCTGGTTAGCGCAAAGGTGGTCGATAAAAACACGGTACGACTATGGCACCATTATGCTAATTTCGGAGGGCCATAACTCAAATAGATTTGGTATAATCCAAATATCAACTATTTGAAAGGGAGGTCGATTTTATATAACTGCTTCGTTTTCAGCGTCCCTAAGCTATTTAATATAAACGAAAAATACTTGTACTGTTAACATTAGGGGGATCATTGCTGTCCAAAATAATTTGAAAATCAAATACTGCCTTTAATAAAAACAGGCAGTTATAAACGGGAAATTAGTGATTTAGAAATCAGGTTGTAC
>CACVKW010000619.1 GCA_902749685.1 Olavius sp. associated proteobacterium Delta 1
ACATGACCAATGGTGGTTGTTTGAAGGTACCTAACTGATATTTTTACAAATATTGCTTGAATGAAAATTAAAATATTTTAAACATACGAAATGTAAGATCTA
>CACVKW010000620.1 GCA_902749685.1 Olavius sp. associated proteobacterium Delta 1
ATCCAGGATCAGTCAATACTTTCAATGGTCTTCATTGCAGCGGCTAAGTTGGATTTCAAAATTTTATGCAACTATAGGGTTTAAAGTCTATCCCAGTTGGTGGCGGGTTAATCCGCTCCCTGGGCGGTTGGTCGGCCGTTAAGGCGATGCGCCGCTCGGGGGAACGTGAATTAAGTGATGATCGGATATTAGGCAGTGGTGAATTCGTCGAGCGGATCATCAAAGAAGCTGAAGGCAAAATTAAATTTCAATTGCCGGTGAGCGAGAATCATCAGAAAATTGATGAATCTATAAGCAAAATATGTCAAAATGAAAAGGTATCCATTGACGAATTAACAGGGGGCAGCCGTCGCAAGGAGGTAAGTGGAGTTAGAAACCGGGTTGCGATAGAATTGGTAAAGGGGCATGGGGTTGCGTTAGCCGAAGTTGCCAGGCGGGTGGGAGTTTCGACATCGG
>CACVKW010000621.1 GCA_902749685.1 Olavius sp. associated proteobacterium Delta 1
ACATATAAGGAGGATTTTTTTCAATGACTCGTATTATTACTCACTTTATGACTCATTCTAAACCCGTTTTTGGACAAGAGTGGGTGCTGGGATATTTTAAATCCTTTATAAGATTTTACTGCTCGGACAATCGCATAGTACTGCGCGGATTTCATGACCATACCCCAACAACTGTAGTAGGCATTTCTTTACGGTATTTATTAATTATTTGGAAAATTGATCTTGCGATTTGAATTCCGAGCCTCAGCCACCCGACAGGTCCTTTAAAGAGAGCATCGATAATCATCCCAATGGCGCTTCCCACAATATCGCATGCTAGCGAAAAGATCTTAACCTGTGTGTTTAGTTGGTGAACGTGACATTTAACGAGACCATAGTAATTTTTCATCCTAGTCCTGTTGTAGAGATTAAGAACATCAAAGTCTCTATGGAAAGCAGTAATACAGGTTGCATCACAGTTTTTTGTGGTAACGAGACGAGACTTTAAGAATTGATAAAGGGTTTTAACGCTCTCCCAGAAATTTGATAACGCCCTTCTAATCCTAGCCATTACTTGGGACATCACGTGAAGAGCTGATCCTTCAAAAAGTTTTCCCAATGTTCTCCAGAAGAACTTTGCCCCTCTTGCAATAGCCCTACCGCTGGAGACGATAACAGATTTTGCACCCTTATAAAGTTTGCGGTAAAAACTTTTTGCCTGATTCCATGCATGCTTCAAATAAGGTTGCCTGTCTTCTTCTGCAAGTCCCCGATCTACATTTTCCTCATCCTTTTTTAGCATATTGACCAATTCTTGAGATAGATATTGGTCATAAATTTCCACCTCATCAAGTCCGGGCCTTTGAGTACCAAATTCATTAAAAATCCCCGGGGCGATTCCCAGTGACCCATTGTCGAAACGGACAATAAAGTCCCTTTCATTTAGGGTATTCTCCTCCAGAAAATGAATAAGGCCTTTCAAGGATGGCTTATCAAAAACACCGTTTACTCCTTCCAGATAAACGGACAGCATCCATAGCCAGAACTGTAAGAGACATGTGGCGTAGTGGTTAAGGACAGGATCAACTTCTTCGATCAGTTCGTTGACAGGTTCGCAAAATGTCATCTCCTCCGAGCGAAACTTGCCCCGGCAAATAAACATTTCATTTGCGTTTTTCGCCGACAGTGCAAACTCTGCCAAGAAAGTGTTTCGAATAATTATGGGGCGCCCATTGAGACTTTTTAGTATGCGGCGATTCAGTTTATAGGGATTCCCCATGGTTTCAAATAGTTCATGGTTCACGTGATCGATATGGAGTCTACCCAGGGGGATTCCAAAGACTTTCTTGAAATTTAGCACTGCCTGAAATGTCTTGTGATCATAAAGGCCACTAACCTCTTGGTTGAAGAATCCAAGCTTTCTCAGGCGATATTGTAGGATTCGTACAAAAATACCCTTAGATCCTATCTTTAAAGGCTCAGATAGCTGGAATAGGTCTTCTTCTCCTTCAAATTCTATAAGGCCTGAAATGATACGCTCCATTTTTATAAGGGCGTCCCGAGACTCTTTAAAGCCCATCTCCCTTTTGAACACGTTAAGCTGCCCAGAGAGTCCGTATAGGTTCTTTTCGGTTCTGGGTTGCTCCGGTTCATAGCCGAGTTCGGAAAGCTTATCTCTCAATCCGATAACCCAGTCCCTATCCGTCTCCTTCCATTCTTCCGGTGCGTATACTCTCGTAGAAAGCTGGAGTTGATCATTTAGATCATTAAACAGAATAAGAGGATCTTGGTCCAGGGCCTGTTGCGCTTTTGATCTGTCAATCAGGGGATTCATCCTACCAACTTCAAGGCGTTCATTGCAAGCTCAACCACCTTGTTTCGCATCTCTTGAGCTGCTTTTACAGTTTCTACATGCATCTCCAGGAGTTCTTTTTCGCTCTCGCTCAAGTTTTCTTTAACAAAGATTGCCGCGTCGTAATCAATCTCATGATGCGATACGGCTAAAGTGTGTACAGTGCTTCCCTTTTCCTTTAATTTGGCTATGATGTTTTCAAACCCTGTTACATCGTCTATCTCCAGTTTTATTTCTCCTGTCATGGTGACCACATCCAATGTCGCGAGATCCTCAAAAAATGTTTTTATGGCTCCCCAAAATTTATTGGTGGCCTGGACTTTGTCAGATGATTCTATGGACATAACTAAACCTCCCCTTTTTAATTCCAGTTCATTTTAAAAACACGGTCTCGAAAATGCCATGGAGGTGTATTTTCCAGCCGTTGCTTCGAATATACTTTCAGGAGTTCTCCCCCAAATGTTGATACATAAGGGGTTAACGCATTTTCATACTGAAAATGCCACCATTCAGCAGCCAAGGGATAACCGTCATCTATAAAACGACTTCTTGCACGGATAGGAAAAAAGCCGTTATCAATAAACAGCTCAGTTAGACTTTTATATTTCCCTGAAATTGTTTTTCTGTGCAACAGCCCAGGATCACTGTATTTTACGCAGTCCGAAATCTCAATCACAGGAACATTTTCAGAATCACATTTAAAAAATACTTCCAAGCGCCTCTCTTCTATGTCAACTACCTTTATTACATAGGGATCGTTTGCTAGATCTTCCATTCCGCTCCAGATATAGAGGTCAAAAGCGAGGCCAAGGTAGTGAAATGAGGTGGCACTTCGATTTGAATTCAATTTGGCGCTCAGAGCACGTTTCCCTCCCGAAGAGGTAAGCACGCCTCCCAATTTGCGAACCTGTCGGCGAACGTCATTGTAAGCCTCGGCTGCATCCTGACGAAGATATAAATGGGAATAACCCTCTTTATATTTATCAGCCTTACACCTGACAAAAACGTAACGTTCTTCGATGCCGTCCGTGCTGTCTGCGCCCGGTGATGTGATCTCTTGGGTGTGGCGCATATATGCCTCTTCAAGAGCCTCCATAGTAACAGGCCCCACAATGCCGTCTGCATAGAGGTATTCACTTTCCTGAAACCTGATCACCGCTTTTTCCGTCTTGGGACCATATTTTCCGTCAATACCCTCCGGATGGAAACCCATCCCAGCAAGCATCCTTTGAACGGCCCTCACCGTTTCTGATTTGGAACCGACTTTTAATATCACTTTTGTTCACCTCCACATATTGTAACGCCAATTAACCAAAAAAACGTAACTTTAGCACAAATAGGTAATAACTTTGTTAATCTTCCTTTTATAGAGATATAAATTTCAGAGTAAGCCAGCTACTTAAAGAAAAAACCCCTTTCGAATACAGAGAAAGGGGTTTTTAATCAGAATACAGAATACCATGGCTGCCTCACCATTTAGGGTTAACACATAATCCAATTTATTCGATGATATAGCATAACGCTAGCTCAAGAGTCAAGCATGGTTCAATATGTGTTCTTTCGGGAGATCGATCGGTGACGGTGCCTAGGGCATCAAGACCGATAGTGGCGTTGATATAATCTCGCAGAACAGCTTTGCCGGTATCCACGTCCCCGTTCGAAAGACATTCAATGCCTTGCTTGAGCAACTCCTCCCGCAAAGCAGGATCCTGTGCAACCCGGTCCTTGATCGTCTCTTTAAAATCTCTTGTAAGTACCATTTTCAACGCTCCTGTCGCTTTCGCCGCTTATATTCTTTCCAAAGTATTTTGGCGGTCACTATATCTTTCTGCTGGCGTTTCTTTGTGCCTCCGCCAAGTAAGATTACGAGAGCATCCCCATCCTTGCCAAAATAAATGCGGTATCCTGGTCCAAAGTCGATCCGGCATTCTCCAAAGCATTTTTCAAAGATTGTTTTTCAAAATTAATAGGTACAAAAGTAACAGAATCAGGGATATCGAATCGAGCCTTTTTCAAGCATTTCTTTTCCCGCAGAGACCTCTGAATCTCGATTACGGATACCTCCCCAGAGTTCCGTACACTCAAGCCTGCCATGTGAGTCAGCAATTGGGAACGGTGAATCTTTATCGTGCATTTGTATCCTCCTTTCCCAAAATATGATTGCAAAAACATATTAAGAAGTTTCTTAAAGATCCATTATAACAAAATTCAGGATACTGCAATCTTTCCAACCATTATTCCTGCATTGAGCCAATTAGGGGGATATTGAGATAATCAAAAACAATCAGAAGCCGTAAAGCTCGGCAGGGTTGTCTGCCAATATCCTGTTCCGGGTGCTTTCATCATCCACCCAGTCGAGCAGCAGGTCAAGCAAATCCCCTTCATCCGGCGGATTCTTCTGACCCGGATGGGGCCAATTGCTTGCCCACAGCATTCGCTCCGGTGCGGCTTGCACCAGGGCACGCGCCTCCGGGCGGACATCCACCCATCCGGGGGGGCCGGATTCTGAGGATTCATACGGAGCCGACAGCTTGACCCAGCACCGGCCGGTTTCGAGAAACCGCAACAGCACTTTGAAAGCCGGATCGTCGATCGGCACCGGCCCCATAAATCGTCCAACATGATCCACAACCAGATCGCACGGCAACCGTTTGAGCAGCGCCTCCCGCTGGGGAAATTCCCGGCCGTTCATCTGGAGCTGGACGTGCCAGCCGAAATTGTTCACCCGGGCGGCCATCTCTTCGAGAATATCCCACGGCAGTGCACCACCGGGCAGCATGTGGAAACGTAACCCCCGGACACCGAGCCTGGTGAGTCGTTCCAACTCTTCGTCCGTGGTCGACAGATCTACCACCATGACACCCCTGGCGTTTTCCCCGAAGGATTTCATCGCCTCAAGCGGACAGGAGTTATCTGTCCCGTAGGTGGTAGGCTGGACGACAACCACCCGCTCAAGCTTCAGGCGCTTCTGGACCGACCGGTAGCCGTCCACCCAGGCATCGGGGGGCGTCATGAGTGCCGTCTGAGCTGAAGGGAATTCAGCATTATAAAAATGCATGTGGGTGTCACAGGCCCCCTTCGGGGCGGTCAGTCTTGGGGTTTTTCTATCGTTTGATGAAACCATCTTGATCCCTCCCTGTTGGCTGAACCCTAACAATGCATAAATTCTTGTCATCTAGCCTGGCCGTTATGTCTGAGATCGTTGCTTTTTCCGGGCAGATGCTGGATGCTTGATACTCGATGCTGGATATCTAAC
>CACVKW010000622.1 GCA_902749685.1 Olavius sp. associated proteobacterium Delta 1
GTTCGAAACCGGATTGCGATTGAATTGGTAAAGGGGCGTGGGGTTGCGTTAGCCGAAGTTGCCAGGCGGGTGGGAGTTTCGACATCGGCCATATCAAAATCAACAACGTCCCTTATATTTTCTTATAAGCAGAAGAATATTCTCTTTTAATTTTAATATATAGCGCCCATTATTGGACCTCTTAATGCAGACCGACTCTGTCGCAAAGACCGACTGCAAATAAGTGCTAACATATTCTATTCCGCCAGCCTATGCCCCAAAGACAGCCTCAGTCTATCTCCAAGGACGTACTGCTTTTTTTGTTGACATGCCGCCATGTGACATTACCATCTGCTTGTGCGACGGACAAAAAATATTTTCCGAGTTTCCGTTGTTTCTGCACGTTCCTATAACCTACTGCTCACCGGCGAAGTGCCTAATGTTCAGGATTCTTTCATCGCACGACCTAATTTTTGCACGCAATTCTAACAGACAATGAATCAGATGGTAGGCCTGAAATTTATTCTAGATCCAATAAGGAAAGCAGAAGTTTATAGAGGAGGTTTGATTTATGATACATTTTTACCGAATGACAAAATGTCTAGCCTTCGTACTTGCAATTTTAATTGTCACATTGCATGGATCGCCGCATGTCTATGGCCAGGATGGCGTCATGATGCAATATTTCCACTGGTATTATCCGGGGGGCGGCGTTCTATGGGATGAAGTTGCCGGTCGAGCGGATGAATTGGCCGCCGCCGGGATCACCGCCCTATGGCTGCCGCCCGCTTACAAGGGATCCTCACCGAACGATGTCGGATACGGCGTGTACGATCTTTACGATCTTGGCGAGTTCAAACAAAAAGAGACGGTGCCTACCAAATACGGGACTAAAAGCCAGTATTTAAAAGCGATAGCTGCGGCTCACGCCGCCGGGGTTCAAATTTATGGAGACGTCGTCTTCAACCATAAAATGGGGGCGGATTTTAAAGAACGGGTGAAGTCCGTTCGAATCGACCGTGATAATCGCAATCATGAATATGGCGGTGATGTCTGGATCGATGCGTGGACAGGATTCGATTTTTCCGCCAGAGGCGATAAATATTCGTCCTTCAAATGGCGCTGGTACCATTTTGACGGCACCGACTGGGCGAATAACCTGAGGGAGGCGGGAACCATCTATCAGTTCCGTGGAATTGGAAAAGCCTGGGATTGGGAAGTGGATACGGAAAATCACAATTACGACTACTTAATGGGAGCTGATCTGGACTTCGGTCATCCCGAGGTGCGCGAAGAACTCAAGCGCTGGGGCCGATGGGCCGTTTCCCAAACGAGTATTGATGGATTCCGCATCGATGCGGTCAAGCATATTCAGTATGACTTCTTTAAGGAATGGCTGGATGACGTACGTTCCGCCGCCGGTCGGCAACTTTTTGCGGTGGGCGAATTCTGGAGCGGCAACATTGACAAGCTGCATAATTACATTGCCAAAACCGGGGGCCAAATGTCGTTGTTCGACGCGCCGCTGCATTACAACTTCCACGCAGCATCGAAAGCCGGCGGGCATTTCGACATGAGTAAATTGATGGATAATACGCTGATGAAAGAACGGCCGGCATTGGCCGTCACGCTGGTGGAAAACCACGACACCCAGCCCTGTCAGGCATTGGAATCGCCGGTTGAGGACTGGTTCAAATCGTTGGCCTATGCCTTTATCCTCTTGAGAGAAGAAGGCTATCCGAACCTTTTTTACGCCGACTACTTTGGGGCGAAATACATTTCCTCGGACAACAAATGCGGTGAAGCCGCCGGCGGTAAGGCGACCATCGAGATGGCCTCGCATCAGGCCATCATCGATAAACTCCTGGCGGCACGCAAGCAGTTTGCCCACGGGCCGCAAAAAAGCTACTTAAACCATTGGGATATCATCGGCTGGACCCGCCAGGGAAATACGACTCATCCCGGAACCATGGCCGTGATCATCAGCGACGGCCCGGAAGGTGCCAAGTGGATGGATACCGCCAAGCCGAACGCATCCTATACGGATATAGCCGGTCATCGCAGCGATACCGTTACAACGAACAAAGACGGGTGGGGAGAATTTCCGGTGAATGGCCGTTCGGTTTCCGTATGGGTCGAAAAAACCGGTGACGGCAGTGCGACGGAAAATGTCAATGTGGCATTTACCTGTCAAAACGCTGAGACGGTGTGGGGGCAAAATGTCTACGTCGTCGGAAGCATTGCCGAACTGGGTGAATGGGATACGGATAAAGCCAGAATTCTCGATTCAAAAAACTACCCGGATTGGGAAAACACCATCCCTGACTTGCCCGCAGATACGCATATCGAATGGAAGTGCCTTAAAAAAGACGGCGCCGGCAATGTCGAATGGCAATCCGGCGGTAACCACAAATTCACAACGCCACGCAGCGGGACGGGCAATGCATCCGCTTCATTTTAAGCAGAAATCGCCCTAGCGTTTTTGCCATTTCGGCGCCTGCATTTCCATCATGGCCGTGATGCCTTCCTGGAAATCTTCGATCCGTAAGAATGAAAATCCCGGTGTCAAACCTTCAATGGTGATTTGATGTGACGGTATTTTCTTTGTAACTGCTTATCGTCGTTGAGTATTCTATTTACCACACTTACCCGCTGACTTACAGCAGAATAGGTTAGTCCGAATTTTTCGCCTATATGCCGATTGGTAGCCACTCCTAACTGCCAGGCAATATAGGAAAGGGGTCAAGCCTGCTCTTGGCTCTTATTGTTTTAATACAAGAGTCAAAAGCAGACGTTACCTCGGTGGCTCGGTGGCCCGGCCCAATCGACAATGCTGCTAAAAGTCCAGCTCCACACCTCCAAATTAGCGCCTAATGTATCAAGCTAACCGTAATAATGACGCTTAAAAAAACGATTGACCAAACAGTTGCCGCTTTATTATAAACTGATTGTTTGATTTCTCCTCGTATGACACTATATCGTTTGTTACAAAAATATAGTTTTTTTCTGAATAAACGGGTGTTTATCAGGCCGGAGGCGGCGCTGAAATTTAATTTGTCCTATGATAATAACCTGAATTTAGGACATAAACAAATGAGCCGACGAACGCATAAAGCTTGGGAAAAGTGGTTGTTGATACTGGTCTGTGGTGGATTTTTCCTGTCCTTTGTGGTTTCCTTTGCCTCGGCCGCCTCCAAAGAGAATCTGCGTAACCGAAAAAAAGGAAAAAATAATTCACTTCGCCATGCCCAAAAAACGGCAGATAAAGCCGTTTTATTGGGTCTGGGCCCCCGAAATAAAATCAAGAAATTTCGGGAGATAAAGAACCTAAAAGCCGGCATTGTCTATAGGCGATATCGTCAATATTTCAGGGAGATACCGATATGGGGCGAGCATGTTTTGATAACTTCAAAAAACAATATGACGCGCAAGACAAGAGGGCGAATCGTAAAAGGATTAATTCAAGACTTAAAGGATATAAAACCCGCCTTTGATTCTGGTACCGCCCTAAAATTGATGAAGAAAAAGAAAAAAATAGACTTAAGCCTTTCCGAAGCGCTGACATATAAAAACGAAAAAAACGAGCTCATCATTCACGTCGACGACGACGGCACGGCGCGGCTGGCCTATTTGGTGTCTTTTTTTGCGGATATCCCCCAGGGTGGTCAGCCGACCCGGCCGTATTATATCATTGACGCCAAAACAGGGAACATCCTGAAATACTGGGAAGGATTGACCCACGCCGAAGTGGGTACCGGCCCGGGCGGCAATCTAAAAACCGGGGAATATGAATACGGTACCGACTATGGGTACTTAGATGTGGAGGCCAATGGAACGACTTGCACCATGAATACCCCGAACGTTAAAACCGTCAGCCTCGACCATGGAACAACAGGATCGAACGCGTATTCTTATGCCTGTACCCGCAACACATTCAAATATATAAACGGAGCCTATTCACCGGTTAATGACGCCCATTATTTCGGCGGGGTTGTTTATGACATGTATACGGACTGGTATGGGGTGCCGCCGTTGACATTTCAGCTCATGCTGCGCGTTCATTACGGCACGAATTATGAGAATGCCTTCTGGGATGGCTCAACAATGACGTTTGGTGATGGTTACACCCTGTTTTATCCCCTGGTCGGTTTGGATGTTGTCGCGCATGAAGTCAGCCACGGCTTTACGGAGCAGAATTCGGATCTGATCTACAGCGGCCAATCCGGCGGCATTAGCGAGTCATTTTCCGATATTGCCGGTGAAGCGGCTGAATACTATCTGTACGGAACTGCTGATTTTGAGGCCGGCGCCCAAATCATCAAACAGCCCGATACCGCTTTTAGATACCTGTACGACCCGCCGCTTGACGGTAAGTCCATCGGACATGCCGCTGATTATTATGAGGGTATGGATGTCCATTACAGCAGCGGTGTCTTTAATAAGGCCTTTTATATTCTGGCCACGACCAGCGGATGGAACCCTCGCAAGGCATTTGATGTATTTGTGCTTGCAAACCAAAATTACTGGATTCCGAGTTCCGGTTTTGTTGATGCCGGCGCCGGATTGATCGATGCCGCCGAGGACCTGGGGTATTCATCCTACGATGTCTGGGCGGCGTTAGACCAGGTGGGTGTAAGTTTGCCAAATCCGGCCTTGATTTTTCTTAGTCTTCCGGCCGGTGCAACTGAAGGGGATGTTGCCGTCTCCGCCACAGTGGAACTTTCGGCGATACCCGCTGCTGATACCGATGTGAATCTTGCGTCCGGCAATCCAGGCGAACTGCAGGTGCCGGCAAGTGTAACGGTCCTGGCAGGACAGTCATCAGCCGAGTTTTTTATAACTGTTGTCGATGATACGGATCTGGATGGATCCCAGGCTGCAGAGATTTCCGCTGCAGCAGACGGATACAGTGCTGCCAACGAAAGCATCCTGGTACATGACAATGAAACCGCCACGTTGACAGTCGATGTGCCGGCATACGCAACCGAAGGCGACGACCTGCTGTCCGGTCAGGGGACCCTATATGTCAGCTCCCCTGTAGACAGGGATGTTAACGTGTCGCTCACTATCGACGATACCAGTGAAGTTACCGTGCCGGAATTTGTAATTGTACCGGCCGGTCAAAGTTCGGCATCGTTTGATCTTGCCATAGCCGAGGATATTGAAATCGATGCAACCAGAACCGCCACCATAACCGCTTCGGTAACGGGCTGGTCTTCCGGCAGCGATACCATTGATGTTTTTGATAATGAAAATATGGATTTGGCAGTAACTGTGCCCCCAAACGCGAATGAAGGTGATGGTGTCACAGCCAATGCGGGAACGGTTTCCATATCCGGTACCTGGGCAACCGATTTAACCCTGGACCTGGTTTCGAACGATACCTCTGAAGTCATGGTCCCGGCGACCGTGACTATCAGGACCGGACAGACGACCGGGATATTTGATGTAGCGATTATTGACGATTTGATAATTGATGGCAGCCAGACAGCAACCATTACTGCCTCTTCGGCCGGCTGGAATTCAGGCAGCAGTTCCGTCATGGTCCGGGACAATGATCCCGGCATGCTCCGGTTCAATTCAAGCACATACACAGCTAACGAGGATGGGGGCAGTGTAGATATTGTCGTAACGCGTTTCCCCAGCAGCGTCGGTACCCTAACCGTTGACTATGCCACCAGTGACGGTACGGCGAGCTCTGGAGCCGACTACACACCTTCATCAGGAACTTTGACATTTGATGCCGGCGCAACCGAAAAGATAATAACGGTTCAAATCCTGGATGATACCCTGGCTGAAGAGAGCGAGACCGTCATTCTAACGCTCAGCAACCCCGGTGGCGGGGGCACCCTTGGAAATCCGAATACGGCGACGCTCAGCATAACCGATGATGAGGGGGCTGAAATTGCCCTTCCGAAATATCTTTATGATGGGGATAATTACCTTTGGGATATCCAGCGAGATGGAAGCATATGGTCTGGAACAATCGATGCATATGATGGCGGCCATGACTATAGCGGTTTTGCATCCTTTTCCAATGGACTGCTGGTTGGCGGCAGGGAGGTCATAATCGGTCCGGCCGTAATTTCCGGCCTTAAAATCACGCGCAGGATATATGTGCCGGATAATTACGCCTATGCGCGGTTTCTTGAAGTTATCCATAATCCCGGCCCAACCCCAATCGACATAACCGTGCCGATCCATACAGACCTGGGCTCTGACTACACTACTGTAATTGTAAGCACCTCCAGCGGAGAGACCACATTTACAACCGATGATAACTGGATTGTTACAGATGACAGTGATGTTTTCAGAGATAATATCGTGATTACTTCAGATGACAGTGATGGTTCAGGAGATCCGACAATAGTCCATGTTATTGCCAACGACTACGGCAGTATCAGACCCTCCTGGGTTTCAGCCCCAACGGGATCGGTTTATTATAATCATGTTTTAACCGTTGGCGCGGGCGATACCCGGATCATCATGCATTTTGGGGCTCAAAATCCGAACCGGGCAACTGCTTTGGCTAAAGCCGATCAGTTGATGCAACTGGAACTGGATGCCCTGGCGGGGTTATCGACAACCGAAATTAACCAAATTGCCAACTTTAAAATACCGAAAGTCATATCAGTCGAACTGCCGGAATTTGTTACTGAAGGTGATGGTGACCTGCTTGAAGCCGGAGTTGTCGGCGTCTCTAAACCACCGCCAAGCGACCTGGTGATTACGCTGTCATCGAGCAGCCCAACCGACTTGATGGTGCCCTCAGCCATTACGATTCCGGCCGGTCAGACAACGACTGCTTTCGATCTGACCGTTCCGGATGATGCCCTCCTTGATGGCGCCCGTACCGTCACGGTTACCGGCACGGCTGCGGGTTACTATTCAGGTTCAAACACTGTAAGTGTGCATGACAGTGAAATTGCGACTTTGGCGGTGGACCTGCCGGCATCCGCAATAGAAGGCGACGGGGTGCTTTCTGGACAAGGTTCGGTAACAGCCAGTTCGATAGTGGATTCCAGCGTCCTGGTTGGATTGAGTTCGGGTGATGAGGGCGAAGTTCGCGTCCCGGCAACAGTTTTGATCCCGGCCGGCCAGGATTCAGCCGCCTTTGACCTTGATATTATTGATGATGGCAAGATCGACGGTACCCAGACGGGCGTTATAACCGCAGCCGTCGGGGGATGGACTGCAGGCCGCAAAACCATCGACATCCAGGATAACGAAAGCCAGGTCTTAACCGTTATTGTTCCTGCAAAAGCTTTTGAGTGGCAAGGAGTATTAGCCGGCCAGGGATCGATTGAGATTCAGGGGACCTATGCTTTGGACCTGGTGGTGGCTTTGTCTTCTGATGACACGTCCGAAGTGGTGGTTGCGGATACGGCCACGATTCCATCCGGGCAGACAACGGCCAGCTTTGACCTGACAATTATCGACGATGGTGTTCTTGACCGTGATCAGAATGTAACGATCGCGGCATCTGCTTCAGGGTGGGTCACCGGCTCCGACACGATCATGGTTGCGGAAGGCTATCGCAAGGGGACTGAATTCCGGGTTAACACCCATACCTTTATGTACCAAAGATATTCCTCGATAGCAAAACTTGAAAACGGCGGATTCGTCGTTACCTGGGTATCATACGGCCAGGATGGCAGCGACGATGGCATATATGGCCAGATCTTTGACAGTTCCGGAGTGAAGGTCGGCGGCGAGTTTCCGGTCAATACATACACTGAGAATGCACAGTCACAGCCTTCAATGACCGGTCTTAAAGGCGGTGGATTAATTGTGGCCTGGGAATCCTATGATCAGGATGGCAGCAGCAGCGGCATTTATGGCCAGATCTTTGACAGTGCCGGAGCGAAGGTCGGCGTCGAGTTTCCGGTTAATACCTACACTGAGAAGGCGCAGTCACAGCCTTCGTTGGCCGGTCTTGAAGGCGGCGGTTTTGTCGTCACCTGGGAATCATACGAACAGGATGGCAGTTGGGAGGGCATCTATGGCCAGATCTTTAACGGTACCGGCGTCAAAATTGGGAGTGAGTTTCCGATCAATACGTACACCGCCAGTCGACAGTCACATTCTTCGGCGGCCGGTCTTAAAGGCGGCGGGTTCGTCGTCACCTGGGAGTCATTCAGGCAGGATGGCTCGGGCAATGGCATCTTTGGCCAGATCTTTGATATTACCGGCGTTAAAGTGGGCAGCGAGTTTCCGGTCAATACCTACGTTGTGGGCATGCAGTCATATCCTTCGGTGGCCGGTCTTGAAGGCGGCGGGTTCGTCGTCACCTGGGCATCATACGACCTGGACGGCCGCGGCGCTGACCTCTTCGGCCAGATCTTTGACAGTTCCGGGGTTAAAACGGGCAGCGAGTTTCCGGTCAATACCCACATGCCGTACAGCCAATCGAAGTCTGCGGTGGCCGGGCTTAATGGCGGCGGGTTTATTGTGACATGGGAATCATTCATGCAGGATGGCAGTGGTGACGGCATTTTTGGCCAGATTTTCGACAGCAATGGAGCTTTTGTCAGCAGCGAGTTTTCCATCAATACCTTCACTCCGTATTATCAATCACTCCCGGCGGTAACCGGACTTAAAAACGGCGAATTTGTCGTGACCTGGGAATCATACGGCCAGGATGGATACGCTCAAGGTATTTACGGGCAAATGTTCGTTACCGATTTTATTGTGATAACCATACCTGCGAGCGTTACCGAGGGTGATGGTGTGTTAAGCGGCGAGGGTTCCATGCGAGTGGCTCGGGTACCCGTCAATGATCTTGTCGTTCAGCTTACATCGAGCGACCCCTCGAAACTGGACGTCCCGGTTACGGTCACCATTTTGGCGGGTCACACATCCCAGTCGTTTGACTTAACAATTGGCGATGACGATCTGCTGGATGGCTCTCAAACGGTTATCGTATCGAGCACCTCGGATGATTATCCCTCCAGCTTGACCTCGTCGATGGTCAATGACGATGAAACCGCCGGACTAATCGTTACAATACCTGAAACAGCAAAAGAGGGCGACGGTGTTTTAGTCGGCCGGGGAACTGTTACAGTAGGCGCGGTAGTAGATCGCGACGTTTCGATAAAACTGCTGTCAAATGATGTTTCCGAAGTCTGGGTGGTATCTGCGGTTACGATTCCAGCCGGTCAAACCACGGCTGGCTTTGACCTGATAATTGTGGATGATGCTAAGATTGATGGAACCCGGACCGCCACCATTACAGCCTCCGTACCCGGCTGGACCTCGGGAAATGACGCCATATACGTGTTAGATAACGATGCTTTTTTAGCGCTCGATGTCCCACCTGTGGCAAAAGAGGATGAAGGTGAGCTGATTAACGCGGGCACCATAACGATCATAGCCGCATTAGGCGCGGATCTGATCATTGATTTATCCTCAAATGACACTTCCGAAGTAACAATACCGGCAACCGTAACAATACCAGCCGGCGCAACGTCAGTCTCATTTGATGTGACAATCATTGATGATACCGCAATTGACGGAGTCCAAACGGCAACCATTACGGGGACGGCCGCCGGATTTACTTCCGGCACGGATGATATTGAGGTTATCGACAATGATGAAGATAACGAAATACCGGCCTGGACCACCTATCAGGGCAACCCGTCTCATAGCGGTTATGTCCCGCTTTCACTCGATCCACAAAGTTTCACCGAGCGCTGGGTTAAGACCTTGAGTACAAGGGCATTAAACCCGGTTGCAGCGGCTGACGGCCGTGTACTTGTCAGCCCGCGGAGTTACTATTATGATCCACAACTGTTTGTGCTCAGTGCCGCCAATGGTGAAATTGCATGGCAAAAAGATTTTGATGCCGTCTACTCGGTGAACCCGCCCGCTTATGATGACGGTATTGTGTATGTTCAAATAGGCGAAGAGTTTGCACGTCGGACCCCCCCTTATCTCCAGGCTTATAATGTTGCTAACGGCAATTTAATTTTTCAGAGCCCTTTTGACGCTCAATCGGAAATTAATTATGCTCCCACGATATATAACGGCAATGTTTATGTAAATGGGGGGGATTACGGCGGCGCTTATAGCTTTGACGGGTGGACCGGGGAGCAGTTATGGTTTGTGAGGCTAAATCAATATGATGAGTGGACGCCGGCTGTAAATGAAGAATTTGTGTTTGCGTATACCGGCGAATACTCTCCTGAATTGACTGTTATCAACCGGCAGAGCGGAGTCACGGCATTCAGCATCCCTGACCCCAACTTTGACTGGAATGGCTGGAGTATGAACCTGGCTCCTGTGCTTGGCTCAGAAAACAACGTAATTGTTATTCAGGCTGATCGGTTAATCAGCTTTGACCTTGGCACACGGACAATCGGCTGGGAGATCCAGGAAAGTTTTAAGGGTCAGCCGAGCGTGGCCAATGGGCGCATATACGCCATATCTGCCGGCGCCTTGAGTGTCAGGAACGAATCTACCGGGGCTCCTCTCTGGTCATGGTCACCACCGAGCGGGAGTCTTCGCGGCACCATGATCGCTACCGACAGCCATATATTTGTCGGCACGGATGCTGCAACTTATGCGATTGACCTGAATACCCAGACCCAAGTCTGGAGTTATCCTGCCGGCGGTAAACTGGCGCTAAGCGAAGGTCTCCTATTCATCGCCACGGAATCGGGCACCCTGGTTGCAATAACCGTAGGCATTGATTTCGATAAAGACGGAATAGCGGACCACATAGAAGTAACAACCTGCACCGATCCCAATGATGCCGACACCGATAACGACGGAATCAGCGACGGTGCTGAAGATGCCAATCAGAACGGTGTCGGAGATCCGGGTGAAACCGATCCTTGTGATGAAGATACTGATAACGATGATTTACCCGACGATTGGGAAATCGATAACGGACTTGATCCTTTGGACAGCACCGGGGTGAATGGCAAAGACGGAGATCTCGACTCTGACGGATTGACCAATTACGAGGAATACCTTTTGGGGTCCAGCCCTGATAATAATGCCGACCCCCAACCAAGCCCCCCGGTAATCATAGAAGCTATTCCGCATCAGGGTGCCGGTATCGGCCCGGACACGACCCGAGTGCCTAACAATGCATCCTTTGCCGTTTATATTGAAGATGCGGACGGAATAGATGTTACCGATCCATCCAGCATCTCTTTTAGCATTGACGATGGGGAATCGGTCTATGGTGTAGATCTGGATAATACCCTGGAGGTTAGTCTGTGGGTTATAAAATTAGATCCAAACGAGGACGACACTGCCGTGACACGGCTTTGGGCTGTGTACCACCGGGCAGAAGACGATGCCCGCGCAAATTCTTATCTTTATGATTACGATATCAATGTCTTGGTGAGCGTCAAAGATAGAAGACAGGATTGGATGATTCCAACGAGCTTTGATTTTAAGATTGAAACGGAAATCGAACACAATGATGCCGAGGATAATTCACCTGGCTATGTTCAATTCATCCCGGAAGACACCGATTATGATGCCGGTATTGAAATCACCGGTGGCGACTTGGCTGGCGCCAAGATCTACTATAACAGCAGTGAACCGGTGCAACCGGTTGTCGGTCCGATCAATGAGCTTCCCTCCATTGACCTAACCGATGTCAACGCGGTCGGCGTGCCGATGAATCTTCAGCCGCCGGCCGTCTTTTCAACACCGGTGAAGCTCTTTATCCCGGTAGCGGGAGAAACATATGTCGGCAACCTGAGCATATACTTCTATAACGGTGTGGACTGGGTGATGGCCTGTGATGCCGCCGGCAATGTTACTGCCGGTGGAGACGGTTGGATGGTTCCGGGTTCGCGAGTAAACCATAATGATGAATTTCCAGCGGCCATTGAGATTCAGGTCTATCACTTTTCAGCAGTACAGGCGGGAACTTCTGGGTCAGATAGCAGCGGTACTAGCGGCAGCAGCAGTGCCAGCAGCAGCGGGGGCGGGGGCGGAGGAGGGGGCTGTTTTATCGCAACTGCGGCACACGCTTCACCTTTCGAGCCTCATGTCCGGTTGCTGTATGAGTTGCGCGACCGCTTTCTGGCTTATTTTCAGTAGGCCGGGCTTTGGCTCCGATTGGATCCGCGAGATTCCTTTGACTTTTCTAAAGCGTCTGCTATCCAATATCGAACACGCTTCTGGAAACATCAAATGCAACTTGCTTTTTGCAATCGTTTCAGCTTTGAGGTTAAAGTCTGTCACTATCCGCCCGGCTCTTCTAAATGGAATCCTATCGAGCATAGAATGTTTTCTTTCATCAGCAGCAATTGGGCCGGTCAACCGCCACTGGGCTATGAAACGGTATTGAAATTCATTCGCACCACTAAGACCACTGCCGGATTGAAAATCCGTGCTTTTTTTAAGTAGTGATAACTTTGATTTTTTTTTCAAATTCATCAAGAACAATCAAACAGAAAAGGAATGAACCCGTGAAAGAGAAAAATTTTATCATTATCCGAATTTTTCTTATACTACTGTGTGCTTCTTCCGCGGCTTCTGCAGAAGCATCAGTTACATCAGTTAAATTGGTACCAGACCCTTGGCCTCCGTATGTAATCGGAGAAGAAGGCAATAGCCCGGCCGGCGGAGTAACTGTGGAAATACTCACAAAAATCTTTGAAAGGTTGGAAAATGTAATACTGGAGATGAAACTGTATCCGTGGAAAAGGGCGCTGAATTATGCTGTTGAAGGCGATGTTGACGGAATCTGGATGGTGGTGAAGAATGAGGAGCGCATTCAGGTTCTGGAGTTCACAGAACCGTTGCTGGAAGCCCGTGCGTTATTCTGGTATCTGCGTTCACGCTATCCTGACGGCATCAGATGGGAGACGCTGGCTGACCTGGCGCCGTACCGGATCGTTGTTGTCAGGGGATATGAATACACAAAGCCCTTATTCCAAAAATCAATCAGGTGCTTGGTGAATTAAAAGCTGACGGAACCGTAGAAAAAATTCTTCAAATGTCGAAGGAATAACAGCCTAACTCGGCGCCGAGCTATTATGCAAATTCTATTTTATTTTGGCTTTGTACAGCCTCAGACTGTTTGTCACAACGGAAACACTGCTGAAGGCCATGGCCAGGGCGGCCAGGATGGGATGCAATTGGCGCAGCATCGTCGGCAGGGATTCAAACGGGTAGAGGATCCCGGCGGCAATCGGAATCAGAATGACATTGTAGCCGAAGGCCCAGAAAAGATTTTGTTTGATCGTACTCATGGTCGCGCGGCTGAGGCGGATGGCCCGGGGCACACCGCTTAAACTGCCGCTGGCGAGAATGACTCCGGCGGTTTCGATCGCCACATCGGTGCCGGTCCCAATCGCCAGGCCGACATCGGCCTGGGCCAGGGCCGGGGCGTCATTGATGCCGTCACCCACCATACCGACCCGCTCGCCGTTTTGCTGCAACGCTTTTACTTTGGATGACTTCTCTTCCGGCCGAACCTCGGCTAAAATCTCATCGATATTGACCTGGGAGGCGATGGCTGCGGCGGCCTGCTGATTATCGCCGGTCAGCATCACGACTTTTAAATGCTGGTTGTGAAGCTGCCGAATGGCGTCTTTGGATTCCGGTTTGAGCGTGTCGGATACTGAAATCAGGCCGCACAGCGCCTTGTCCCTGACCACCACCATCACTGTTTTGCCCTGGGATTGGAGCGCCTCGATCTCGTTGTCGGCGGCTTGAATGTCGATACCTGTTTCCTGGAACCATTTGGGTTTGCCCACCATTACCGGATTGCCGGCCACACCGGCCTGGACGCCGAAACCTCCCGAAGCTTTGAAATCCCTGAGCTCAAAAAGTTCGATCTGCCGGGTTTTGGCCTCATTCACGATGGCCTTTCCCAGGGGATGTTCAGAGCCTTTTTCAACCGAGGCTGCCAGTTTCAAAAGATCGTCTCCGGTTTCGAATTGGGGGTTAAGCGGTACGATATCAACCACGGCGGGCTTGCCCATGGTAATGGTCCCGGTTTTATCCAGCACAATGGTATCGAGTTTGGTCGCCGTTTCCAGGGCCTCGCTGCTTTTAAAGAGGATGCCTTTTTCAGCACCTTTGCCGGTGCCGGCCATAATTGCCGTCGGGGTGGCCAGTCCCAGGGCACAGGGACAGGCTATCACCAGAACCGCGACCAGCCGTATCATGGCGGGCACAAACTCGCCGGTTATCCCCCACCACAGGAAAAAGACAAAAAATGCGATCCCAATGATCGCCGGCACAAATATGGCTGCCACCTTGTCGGCCAGCGCCTGGATGGGCGCTTTGCTGCCCTGGGCTTCTTGAACCAGTCTAATTATTTGGGCCAGGGCGGTTTCCTTGCCGACCCGGGTGGCACTAAATCGGATCAGACCTTCACCGTTGATGGTCCCACCCACCACCGTGTCACCGGGCTGCTTGTCAACCGGCAGCGGTTCGCCGCTGAGCATGGATTCATCCACTGCCGATTGACCGTCAAGCACCAGGCCATCGACCGGAATTCGTTCCCCCGGGCGCACGATCACTGTATCGCCCACTTTAACCCGGGTGAGGGGAATTTCTTTTTCAGTATCGTTTTCCAGGATCGTTGCGGTTTTGGGGCTCAGACCGATCAATTTGCGGATAGCGCCACCCGTGCGGCCCTTGGTGCGGGACTCCAGCATTTTCCCCATTTTGATCAGGGTGATAATCACCGCGGAGGTTTCAAAATAGACATGCGCACCCATGGCAGGAAAAAAGATAATCGCCAGAGAATAAAAGTAGGCCACCGACGATCCCATGGCCACCAACACGTCCATATTGGCGCTTTTGTTTTTCAGGCTTTTAAATCCGCCGACATAATAATCCCAGCCGGTGTAAAACTGAACCGGAGTGGCCAGGGCCAGGAAAAGCCAGTTGACCCAGGGGGCATGGCTCCACGGGCCGATGAGACCAAAATCGCGGCCCATGCTGAATACAAAAAGCGGCAGGGCAAACAACACGCCCACGGCAAACTTGCGGGTTTGATCCTTGATTTCGGCATCACGGGCTTTTTGTTCGGCATCGACTCCGTCCAGGCCGTCTTCCGGGGGGATGGCACCGTAGCCCGCCTTTTCGATGGCGGCAACAATTTCATCAACATTTAAAAGGCCGGGGATAAATTCCACCGATACCCGTTCGCTGGCAAAATTGACCGCCGCGTTTACCACCCCGGAGGTTTTTTTGTTCAGGGCACGTTCAATGTTGGCGGCGCAGTTGGCGCAGGTCATACCGGTGACCGGCATCTCAACTTTGGCCGTGGTCACTCCAAAGCCCGAGGTGTGGATTTTTTCAACCACATCCTGCAGGTGAAGCTGCCGCGGGTCAAAGGAGACGGCGGCGCTTTCAGCCGCAAAATTCACGCTGGCTTCGGCCACACCATCCAGTTTTCTAACAACCCGTTCAATGTTGGCGGCGCAGTTGGCGCAGGTCATGCCGGTGATCGGGAGGGTGAGTTTTTGTTCGGTCATCGTTATCCGTGCCTATTATGATAATTATCGATCTGGTTCCCACAGTTCAAAATCAGGCCGCCGGATAATTGATTTCCTTCAGGGTTTCAATGATCTTATCCTCGGTGATCGGTGCATCCCATTCGACATCGATGCTTTTGGCTTCCGGATTGCCTTCCACTGATTTGATGCCATCCAACTCGTTCAGTTCATTTTTAATCGCCATCACACAATGTCCGCATGAAATATTCGCTATTGAAAAGGTCTTTTTTGCCATTGGATTTTTCTCCTGTGGGTTTAAATTTAAAAATTTTTGATTTAGCCCGGTTGGTGTTCATCGTTAATAAAGTTAGACACATTTGAGTTATGTCAAACCGCTCCTTAACCGTTTGGGCCCCAAACTAAAAACGTCAAACTTTATCATTTAACTCCATACTATATACCCCCATAGGGTATAATAGGTAAATTATATATTCTGAATTCCAATGTCAAGTATTATTTTTAATGGGGTTGACAAAAAATAAAATAACGGTTACAAATGTTATTCAGTACCCCCTATAGGTATATATTATCCCGGAGATAAAATAATGGCCTCATATGTAAAGGACAAAAAGGAAATCATGGTACGCCTGAGGAAATTGGAAGGGCAGTTGAAAGGGATCCAGCGAATGGTAGACGGGGAGAAATATTGCGTGGATGTGCTCAACCAGCTTTCAGCCGTGGTCGGTGCCACCCAGAAAGTAGCTGCCATTATTCTAAAAGATCATATCCAGGGCTGTATTCGCGATGCATTGATCCACGATGAACGCGCTGACCATCATGTGGACGAACTGGTGACCGTGATCGAAAGGTTCACCAACAGGAAATGATTGGATTCGCTATTTGTTTGCGAATTAATTCTTGCGTGAACCCTTACTTTTTGTGTCTTTCCGCCAATGCTTTAAAATCCGAAGATTTTAAAATTTGACCCAGGCGCTGGCCGTGCTTGCTGGTTTGTTTGTAAAACCTCAGGCAGTCTTTGACAATTTCCAATACCTGCGGTTCACTGTAAATTCCCGGCAGCTCTTTGGCCAGACGGGGATGCCGACCGAGTTTGCCGCCCAGTTGCACCCGGAAGCCTTTTGTACCCTCAACAATCGTACCGGTCGGGCAAACCTGCATGCACTTGCCGCAGTACAGGCATTTGGCATCGTCGATTTGGGGACACTCGTCTTCAGGGGATAAAGTGATCGCATCCTCTTTGCAGGCGTCCACACACGCTTCGCACAGTGTGCAGGCCTCGGCGGTGACTTTCGGCGAGCAGGCACCAACGATGCCGATGTCTTTTATCTGGGGCTGTGAACAGGCATTGGGGCAGTCGGCCAGAGTCACTCTGAATTCGTGGTGAAATTTTAGCTCGCCCTTGACGTTTTCTTTAAGAAACCCATGTAAGTCTTCTTTTTTGAGAAGGTTTTCGATTTGTTCCAAAAGTCCATCGCTGACCACCGCCCGATTGGGACATCCGCTGGGTCCGAAACAGGTTTCAACCTGATAGCCCTTGATTTCCGAGGCCATACTTTTAAGATAGCGGGCCTGGGTCGTCTTGACATCGGCCAGCGAGACCTCTTTTTTACCGGCCTGCCGGGCGTCTTTTTCAACCCGCGCTTTGACACGCTTGCGCACAAAAAAGGGTACTTTTTTTACGGCATTTTCTGCTTCTTTAGACCAGTCCATGATAATCCTCTGATAGGGGATGAAGTCGCTTTTAATTATTCGAGTAACGGTCGAAAATTATTTAGCTTAGCATTGCGTAATAAGCTATCAGATGATTAGTTGAATGGTTTATCCGTTGATAAGTTTAAAGGAATGAATTCATTTAAACCAATCGGCCGAATAGACACAATCAACTTCGTTAACCTGATAAATAAGAGAGAACGAGATTAACCCCTTTCATGGGAGCCTCCTGAAACCACGCCCTCTGCAGATTGAGTATGACGCCAGCGCTTCTCAGCTATTGCTATCGCCTCCTGTGCCAGCCGGCCGACCGAATGCTGAGAAATCCGACCATCGCGGTATACAGTCAGCCGACCTGGATCGCGGGTCATTATTTTGAGTTGTGGAAACATCTCCTTGCCTGCAATGGGTCCCGCAGCCCAGGCGGCCAGACCTCTCAGGATTGGATCGGCAGATTCCATATAAGGAAGGAGGTGTGCGGCTGCCTGGTGGGCATACTGTGGTCGGTTATGAGCCAATCGGCCGACCCCCCAGAGTACCCCGCGCTGTAAAACCGGGTGTTCGAGATAATTACCTTCCGGCTGGATGTAGGAAATAAGCAAGCACCAGAATTCCTCGGCCAGGTTTTCATTTTGAACCATGGCTTCTGCCATTGACTCCGGGCAACCCCAACCGATTCCGCCGGATTCGTCGTTCAATTGCCAGATAAAGCGGCGCATGATGACTCTGGCCGATTCCAGATCGGATCGGGCCAGATTCGATATGACTTTCCCCATGGCCGTTATCGCACGCCACTTTACCCGTTCATCGATGCTGCATAAAAAAGAGAAAAGCGGATTGACAACCTGCCTGGGCGGCAGTCGGCTTATTTCATAGAGCCCTTTCGCAAAGTCATCTGCCTGGAGAAACTCCGCAACTCTTTTTTTTAATTTGCGCCCGCCTATCTTTTTAATTTTCATACCTGAATTTTGCACGCGAAAACCCAAAGCTAAATTTGAGATCAAATTAACATAATCGACATGTTGGGATGGTTGTTGCTTTAAAATTCAGGTATTAAAACGTAACTATTTCAAAGCCAGCATCCCGGTAGCGAGCCATACCGGGATGCCCCAACATATCCTCCAGCAGCTGCAACCCCTGGTTCTTGGCTTCACTGATGGTTTCCATCTTATTGGCGCAAGCTTTACACACACCTTCTACCAATCCTTTTGATTTGGCATTTTTCCAGAGCTGGTGCAGTGGATTTCCTTTTTTTTCCAGCTCTGATATCAACTGGGTGGCGGCGCCTTCGATAATTATTTTAACTTCATATCCTTTGTCGGACATATCAAGGGCATTTAACAGGACATGAATGAAACACATGGGGTCACCGTTAAATACAAAAAGAGCAAATTTTTTCATAACAATCCACCTGAATTTAAAATTTAATATTGTAAATTGAATATTTATGGAGGTCGCTATGCTCCGTCATTTTATTAGATCGACAGAAATCATTAATTATTCAATATTCAATGTATTTATTCACTCTTCCTGCCAGAAGATGCAATCCGCCGGACAGTGTTTAACCGCCTCATTGACTTCCGCTTGCGGGAAACTTTTTAAATCGCGGACTTCGATGTAGCCGGCATTATTTAATCTAAATACCTCCGGGCAGGCTTCCACGCAGACTCCGCAAACGATGCAATCACTTAGTTCAACAACCGGTATTTTCATAATCCTTAATTCTTAACGATTTAGCCTTTGACGGCCCGACCTATCTTGCGGCCCAGCTCATAGCAACTAGCCAATGCCTCCTGGTCCGGTATATATTGAGTTCTCAGCCCAGGATCGATGATTTCAAATTTCATGGCTTCAAGCTCTTTGTTGAGCATTTTGACTGCCTCTCCGCTCCAGCCGTATGAGCCGAAAGCCGCGCCGATTTTGTTTAGCGGCTTGAGGCCCTTCATATAGGTGATAAAATCCGCCAGAGAGGGGTATAGCTGATTATTTAATGTCGGCGAGCCCAGTACAACCGCTTTAGCATCGAAAACTTCCGTCATGACTTCACTGCGATGCCATTTTCTAAGATGCAACGGTATGGCGGGGACGCCTTCCTTGATGATTCCGGCAACGATGTTTTCGGCCATTTTCTCGGTGCTGTGCCACATCGTATCGTATATCACGACTGCCTTCTGTTGGGGTTCCTGTCGGACCCATCGTACATAGGCGTCGACGATTTTTGATGGATCTTTGCGCCAGATGACTCCGTGATCCGGGCATATCATCTTAAATTCCAATCCGAGACTTAACACGCGATCCAGCAATTTCTGTATGTGGGTTGAGTATAGAAGCAGAATATTGGCAAAGTATTTTTTGGCGTGATGCATGACTTTATCGCCGGCTTCGTCATCATACTTTTCAGGCCCGGCATAATGCTGTCCAAATCCGTCGCTTGAAAACAAGATCTTGTCTTCATTCAAATAGGTAAACATGCTGTCCGGCCAGTGGATCATGCGGGTCTCTATAAAAGTCAGCGTCCGTTTTCCCAGGCTCAATTCTTCCCCGTTGGCAACGGGCCTGTAATTCCACTTTTGCTGGAAATGCTTCGCAAGGTTTTTATGACCCATTTTGGAGCAAAATATGGGTTTGTCTTCACCTATTTTGTGCATCACCCGCGCCAGGCCGCCGGAGTGATCCATTTCAGTGTGATTGCTGATTACGTAATCTATTTTTTTGGGGTCGATTACGCTGGAGATATTTTCGATCAGTTGAGCTGCAAAACCCTTTCTAACCGTGTCCACGAGGACCGTTTTTTCACCCGTAATCAAAAAGGAATTATAGGTTGTGCCAAGATCCGTGGAATAACCGTGAAAATCTCTGATGTTCCAATCTATAACGCCCACATCATAAACACCGTCCGCAATTTGTATCGCTTCCATTTGCTATCCTCAGTCTATGTTATTCGTTAATTTTGTTGCTTTGAATATGATCATTAATCCATTGCGGTCGAAGGATAAAATATAAACATGATTCATTTCAAAGCAATTCGGCTCTAAGAATTGATGCCCTTTTTGCCAGAAAACTGAATCTCTGCCAGAAAAGGGCATCAAATAATAAAATTAAAAGGTTTAAGACCTGCAGTTGCTTTTATTCTTTTTCGAAGTCATCCTTACCGGCACCGCATACCGGGCATTCATAATCATCCGGTACGTCTTCCCATTTGGTCCCTGCTGCCACACCATTGTCCGGATCACCTTGTTCCGGGTCGTACACATAGCCACAGATTACGCATACATACCTGTCCATGTTCTTCCTCCTTTTGATTTATGTTTTTACGAGCTTAGCCTAGAAGTGGTTTCAAAACCCCATCTAATGATAATGGTCGATTAAGTGATATCTTTGATTAGTTCCGTGACGCGCGTTTCAATATCGTCGCGAACCTGCCGCATGAATTCAATCGGTTTTTCGGCGGGATCTGCCAGATCCCAGTCCTGTTTATGTGCATCCGGGACATACGGGCACTGTTCCTTGCAGCCCATGGTGATGATATAGTCGGGCTTAACATGTGAAATAGCTTCATCAATTGACTGGGGACTGCGAAATGCCATGTCGATACCCTTTTCATGCATGACCTTAACCATATCCGGATTCACCTCATCGCCAGGTTCGCTGCCGCCGTTGATGACTTCCAATCTATCCCCCGCCAGAGATTGAGCAAAGGCACTGGCCATCTGACTGCGGCAGGCATTTTCCCGACAGGCAAAGAGCACTTTTTTCCTTCCTTGAAACGGCTGCAGGATACTGTCGACTGCTTTATCAATATCGTCCAGAACCGATGGATGGGCGGCCATGTCTTTGGGACCTTCAATGCCACGATAGGTCAGACTGCCTTCAAATTTGGCACAGATGGCGTCAAAGAAGTACTGGGTAGTTAATTGAAGGCCCTCAAACAGGTTTTTGCCCTTGGTTGCCCCCACAGAAAGCAAAAAACCGCGTCGCATACTTGCGCCGGGGTCCTTTAGTTTGAGCCTGTATTTTCTCGCCCAAAACGTCTGACAACGGTCAACCACGGCTTTTAGCTGGGCGGACATGTTATAGAAGAAAATCGGCGATGCCACAACCACAACATCCGCCTGGCGCAGCAGCGGATAGATCTCTTCTCTGACATCATCATCGATCGGACAAAATCCCTTTTTCTCACAAACTGTGTATTCCTTGCAAGGGATAATGTTTTTTTTGGTAACGTCAATCGTAGTCGTTTGGGCACCGGATTTTTTTGCGGCATCCATAAATGCAGAGATCAAATAGTTGGTATTGCCTTTTTTTCTGGGGCTACCCTGTAAACCGAAAACCAGCATAATTATTGTCTCACATGATTATCACCCAATCGAGCGAAAAACACTCAATTGGGTATTAGGTTATTTGATCGAGAAGTTTCGCCTCAAACCGAAAAGTTAATCAGTAACTGGCAATTATTTGACTCATCAGTCCTTCTCTTTAACATGGCACTTGGTACACGTCGTGGGCCCTGACGGTTGACCGGCTTTTTTCTTTGCTTTATGGCATTTGGTGCAAAGTTTGTTCATTACATATTTCTTTTTCAGCGCACCCTGTGCTTTGAGTCTCTGAACGGCCCCCGGTTCCTGCGGAAATACGGAATGACATATCTGGCAGTCAGCAAGATTTTTCTGGTGCTGGCGGTGGGGAAAAGGAACTTTGCCCCTTTTGCCGCCCGCCAATTCTATATTTTCAGCACCCTGGTTTTCTGTTGCCAGAGAAACCACCAGCGAAGAAGCGACCATCAATACAACCATCGATATTAAAATCAGGAGAAACTTAACATGCATGCTAAAATTTGTTCCGGTTTATTGGCCTTCTACCCCTAACGAGGGGAAATGCTTTTGCCTTCGCCTTCAATTGTGCAATTGCCAAAATCGATAGGTTCGTTGCATCCTCTGCAAATGTGTTCCTTATCAAATTCATCTGAAAAAATTTCTTTTTCTTCACCGCATTTGGCGCATTTGCAGGTCACCACCTTCAAATTTTTAAAGTCGGCATAACCGGGACAATGCTGGGGTGTCGTATTCTCAACCATAATTTCCTCCGTCTTCTAATGAGTCTTATACAATTATCTTAAGCTATTTGTCATTCACCAAATTTTTTCGCGATTTCCCGCCCGTAATCCTGGGCCATCTGCAGACCACCGCCCAGAGAACTCGATTTTAAACGCAGTGTATCGCCGATCAGATCCATTTTCAAGATATGTTTCATGGTATCGAAAATGCGGTCGTTGGCTTCACCGCTCCAACCAAAGCTGCCAAATGCCCCTCCGATTTTTCCATCAAGATTGGCTTTTTCGGCGATGAACAGAAAGGTTTTCATTCCCTGGAGCATTTCTCCGTGGTAGGTGGACGAACCAAAAACATAGCCGTCATAACCGCCAAGTTGGGCTTCGTCCTTGATTTCTTTGACACTGACCACCTCAGCTTCATGACCGGAAAAACGAATGCCTTCAGCAATCAGATCGGCTATCGTTTGAGTCTCACCGGTTCTCGTGGCATAAACAATTAGAACTTTAGCCATATATATTTCTCCCTCTCTGTTATGATATCATTCAATCTTTCTTACCGATTCTATCATCGGTGCCTTCATACGCACAATCCGGTGTATAACAGGTATTATCCAGAAATTCACACTTTTCCTTGCACGATGGGCATTCGTTAGGATGGGCATCCGCATCGAGAGTGTACCCACAATTTGAGCATTTCCAGCTAGGCATACAATCACCTCCCTTAAATCAGCTGTCAGAAGTTAGAAAATATTGCGATTATCCTTTCCACAGACCATGTAGATTGCAATACTCACGGGCAGTGACATTTTGTGCATCCGTTTTAAAAACCGCTTCCGGTGTTTCGCCCGGATTAAGAAACTGGCGGTCGGCCTTGCCGTCTGCAATGATTTCAATCCATTCGATGTAGTGTTTATCCTCCATGGGATGTGCCACATCGCCGACCTTTACCTTTACTCCGCCATCGACTTTTTCAATAACGGGAACGTGTTTTTCTTTGGCGGCATCCACTGTGTTTTCCACCATCAAAATCATGGCCTCTCCGCAACAGACCAGTTCGCCCCCGCCGCCATGAATTACCTCGACAATATTGCCACAGGCCTCGCATTTGTATATTTCCAATTTTTCCGCCATCATGATCCTCCCTTCAGGTCTGGTTGAATTGTTGATAAGTTAAATAGTTGATTCGTTTAAAGGTGTTGTCCCTCTGAGATTTGAACGATATGCTCATTTGACTGATCGATTAACCTACCAGTTTTCTCCTAATAGTTCAAAGTGGGCCTGGGGGTGGGCACATGCCGGGCATAATTTCGGCGCCGAGTTGCCCTCATGCAGGTAGCCACAATTTCGACAGCGCCAGACCTCCGGTGCTTCTCTTTGAAAGACCTTTTCGGCATCGATGTTGGCAGCAAGATCCAGGTACCGTTTTTCATGCTGTTTTTCTGCTACTGAAATGGCTCTGAAGACTGCCGCGACTTCTTTAAATCCCTCTTCTTCGGCCACTTTGGCGAAGCCGGGATACATTTCCGTGTGCTCGAAGTTTTCTCCGGCGGCCGCGGCCTTTAAATTTTCGACGGTTGCGGCGATAGTCCCAGCCGGAAAAGCTCCGGAAATCATGACTTCGCCCCCTTCAAGAAATTTAAAAAATCGTTTGGCGTGTTCCTTTTCCTGATTTGCCGTTTCAGTGAATATATCAGATATTTGAACAAAGCCTTCTTTTTTTGCCTTACTGGCGAAATAGGTGTAACGGTTGCGGGCCTGGGATTCACCGGCAAATGCAGTTAAAAGATTCTTCTCGGTCTGGGTTCCTTTCAAATCGGCCATTTAGACTAACCTCCTATATTGTTTGGTTAAATTAATCCACTCTGAAAAATAGTATGTTCAGGAGTGGAAGTTGCTCTTTTCTTTGTCCTGCCACCAGCCTTTTCTTATGTGATTCAGCTTTTCTTCTTCAGCCAGTTTTTTCAGTTTGAAGGCTGAATCCCGTAAGACGCCGTAAAGAATGCCGCAGCCATTGTCTTCACGGTCAGCGTCTCCCTGGTCTGCGAGATAAATCATCTCATCGACGAGTTTCAACGTGTTGATGATATGCAGGTTGCAAGGCTTCACGCGCGTTCCCCCCCCCCGATAAATGATGAATTTCAGGGCCTAGTGGCAAATCCATGGTTGCCGAATTCCCGCCTGAGGGAGCTACCATCTTCAAATTCTGTGCCAGAATCGACGACGTGGCAGCGATTTCACGGTAGTTCGCTTGTTTTAAGGGTTCATAGGCCGGATCCCGTGTTTGGCGTTTTGTGCAACCAGACCTTTTCAGACCAATATGCGATACATGATAATGCTATGATTTAAAAGAATTTTCAATGCTCTGAGAGGTAATCGCTGAATATCACAATAAAAAAGGTTTTGCAACACAGTCTCAGTTTATATTTTGGTACAAAAGTGTCTCACAATACAGAAGCCAGAGGACAGATGACAGAAAACAGATAGCAGATGACGGATATAGGTTTCAGGTGTCAGGAAAAGATAACAGAGATCAAATACTTGAATTCGGAAGTGGGAATTATTCGATTGTGGATTTCCAAATTGGGATTTCGGGTTGAAAGAATAAAGGGCAAAGATCATAAGTTTAAAAGCGAACCGCAGAATATCGAATATCGAACCACAGAATTTCGAAGGAAGGTTTCGCTTTGCTCAGTCTTTTTTTGTAAGATAGACAGAATGCATTCCTTCGACATTCGACATTCAGTATTCGATATTCGCTTTTTTTATATGAGATTTTGAATATTTCAATTCTTATTTTCCGATCAAACAGGCCATTTTTGCGGACGACGGCTGGGCTGAAACTTGAAACCTTTACCCTACACCCTTTACCTTCCGCCTTAAAACTTTCAGCTTTTACCGTGCGCCCTGCGCCGTGAGCCTTATGCCTGGCTTTTACGCCGACCGTGCGCCTGTTTTTTCAGGCCGCTTGAACCTGTCGGCGTTCTATAACTTTGCCTCTGGTGCTGATTACCACTTCTTCCATGGGGATTGGTGCACCGGAAAGCTCCATGCCTTTTTTTACAATCATGGGAAGGGCTGAGCAGCAGGGGACCTCCATGACTACCGAGGTGATGCTTTGGATGCCGGAGACTTTGCAAATCTGGGCAAATTTTTCAATGTAATGCTGGGCGTCATCAAATTTCGGACAGCCCATCATGACCGCCTTGCCCTGCAGGAAATCCTGGTGGAGAGTTGGGAAGGCCACCGGGACGCAGTCAGCCAGTACCAGAAGATCTGCGCCTTTTAAAAACGGTGCGGTTGGGGGCACCAGCATTATCTGAACCGGCCAGTGAGAAAGGGCGGATTCTGCTTCCTGGGCGGCAGGTGCGGCACCAGGCCGAGCCGCTGCGGGTTCGGCTGCTGCCGTTTTAAATGTCTGCATCTGTGCTGACGGGCAGCCACCGGAAACCATTGGCATTATTTTCGGTTCCGTGGTTTCATGGGTCTTCTTTTCGGCCAGGAATTCCTCTACAGCTTCCTCGTCAAATTCATCGGCTTGCCGCTCAATAATATTGAGAGCACCTTGCGGGCATTCGCCTAAACAGGCACCCAATCCGTCACAGTAAATATCGGCTACAACCCGGGCCTTGCCATCTATGATTTCAAGGGCGCCCTCGGCGCAGGACGGCACGCAATTACCACAACCATCACACAGCTCTTCATCGATTTCTATGATTTTTCTGACTACTTTCATGATTTCTCCTTTTCGGTAAATTAGTTTGACCTAAATCGACCGTTTCAAATGTTAATAAGGGAATATTTTGCCACAATTTTTTTGGGATTCAATCCGTTTCTATATTTTGAAAGAAGCCACGAATTTTCACGAAATTGTTTTTTAAGTATAAGTGCTCCTGCTTTTGACTATCGCAATAATTCGTCTCAATTCGTGGCCAACTTATTTTTATAAGGCTAAAATTATACGCAATTGGTAACTATGAGCGCTTACATCATACCGCCTCTCGTTTAGCCCAACAGAACTTCCTGCGCAGTTTCGCGACCGGTCGGAGTCAGAAAAATTTTTTCTATTTTCTGCGACAGCATATCCCTGTCCATCGGATTTTCCTTCTGCTTTTCGTCGAGGTTTTCTATAAGGTCGGCATCATAAACCACTTTAAAGTTGGGGGTGTCGTCGGCTCGTGGATGATGATGATGACCGACAATATCACATACCTCTTCAATTAATTCTTCCTGCGCCCCCAACTTGATTAATATAGACTTCGCGATGGCAGGTCCTTCCATTTCCTGATATTTTGCAGCGGTGCTGCCGTGCTTTTTTTCAGCCTCTATGATCCCGATGTCATGCAGATAAGCTGCCGATAGAATTACCGCCAGATTACCGCCTTCAAATTTACCGATTTTTTCGGCATAGCGCGCAACCCGGGAGGCATGGCCGATTCGTTTGAAATCGCTTTTAAAGTAGCGTTTCATTTCAATGGCCACCCGATCTTTGAGCAAATTATCTTTTTGAGCCAATAGTTCAGGCGGTAAATTCCCGATACACTGCTCGGCAAACTGGCAGTAGGAGGCGCAGCCGAAATCCATACTCGGATTAACAAACCGGTGACCGCAATTGCCGCATTTTCGCGTCGTGTCATCTTTAAAAAATTCCACCGCCTGTTCACACTTCGGGCATTTTACCTCAAAGATCGCCCCTGGTTGCCAGTATTGGGTATCTTGTCCGGGACATTTCATGGTCAATTCCTTTCACTAATAAAAACTGAAACATTCAATTTAAGTTCGAATATACTTGATTTATTCCATTAACACCTTGACTTAGATCAAAACAGCCCAAAAATTATTTCAGTATTGAAATCCCTCTCCTTTGGATTCATTGGCCTTGACAAAGAATGATAATTAATTAACAAGAGTGCTATGAAAAAAAATCTGGATGTTATAGCTGCAATTCCCATTTTCAATGGCCTTCCCGAAGATCAGATAGCAGCGATCAAGCAGATTGCCATTGAAAAGCAAATTAATAAAGGTGAAATTATTTTCTCCGAGGGAGAAGCAGGCAATGGCTTTTTTGTCATTGCCGAAGGCCGTGTAAAGATTTTTAAAGTTTCGGCCGAGGGCAAAGAGCAGATCCTGCATATATTCGGCCCCGGGCAACCTTTTGGAGAGGTGCCCGTTTTTGCCGGCCAGAGATTTCCGGCCAATGCCCAGGCCATTGATAAAACCCGGGCCCTGTTTTTGCCCAGAGCCGCAATCGTTGACCTGATCGCCTCAAATCCGTCGTTGGCTCTGAATATGCTGGCTGTAATGTCCAATAAACTCCGCCAGTTTACCGTCCAAATTGAAAACCTGTCATTAAAAGAAATGCCGGCCCGGCTGGCATCGTACCTGATTTTCCTGGCCGAGAAACGAGAAGCTGACGGGGCTGTTACCCTGAATATCTCTAAAGGCCAGCTTGCCAGTATTTTGGGCACTATCCCGGAAACACTATCTCGAATTTTTGCCAAGCTGTCGGGTCAACATTTAATTCGCGTCGAAGGCAAGAAAATCTTCCTGCTGGATCGTGGGGGTTTGGAAGACCTGGCTGAATACGGCAAGGATATGGAATGAGATAGGTTCAGGGGTTCAGGGTTCAAGGTTCAAAGGCTTGCGCGCCTCAGGAGGATTCAGGGTTTTGTTAGCTAAATATCCGATATTCTTTAATGCTTTATCTCTTTTGGGCTCACGAATCTGCCGTACAGCAATTATCTAACCTTTGAACCCTGAACCTTTGAACTATGAACCCATTAACTTTTTAGTTCCACCAGTTTTCTGCTGAGCAATTTGATGTGTCCCATTTCTTCTTTGATGATGTGATCCAAACGAGCTCTGCCAAGTTTCTGCGGCACCGCTTCCTGCATTCCCAGATAGAAAACAATAGAGTCTTTTTCAGCTTCGATGGCCGATTTGAGTATTTGTTTCATCGAAGTGACATCAATTTCTTTCTCAAAGAAAACACGGGTGTCTGCCAGCGCACGCAAATATAAAGCCGCCTCGTCCTCGGGGTCAAAAACGGTGGACGCTTTTTCCAGGCCTGATATTTCGGCTCGCATGGCTTTAAATGTTTCTTCATGCGCATCTTCCATGGCCGCCAGTTCCAGCAAAAATTCTTTGTTGACAGAATCCTGTGTGCTGTCAGCAGCTGTGCGATAGAATTTTCCGCCGTTTCGTTCCATTTGTTGCGCCATTTCAAATACGTCGTCCGCGTTGAAATCGTAACTCATTTTTGATCCTTTCTTTCTTAAATAATATATCTTGCGTTGATTGCCGACACCTCAAGCGACTTTGCGATCCAGCCGGGTGTTAACCGAACTTTGCATGAGTCGAAGGCTCTCATATTCTCATAAATTCTCATGCAAGATTCAGCCACCAATTGGTTGTAAATATATATACGATAAGCGATCTTGTAAAGAGACCAGCCTACTGATGTTTTCTAACGTTCTTGAGCAATTATTTAGCTGTAGGCAGACCTTTAATTTTTAATATTCGCGCTTATCTTTCCAACAGGTCAACAGCTTCTATTGGCAAAAAAAGATAGGATTTCAAATTGTTATATAGCTTTTTGCCTGTTTGCGAGAAATCTAAAATCTTTTAATCATTTTTATTGACAGCACAATGTGGTATTTTGTATACTAATTAGCTATGAATAAGACCTCCACTGGCACAAGATCGATCATGCTGAAGGCTGTGTGTACGGCCATGGCCCTTATTCTGGGTGGAAGCCTGTTTGCCGCCGGGGTAATGGGATCTGATGGTTGCGGCATGAAATGCTGCTGTCAGACCGGCCCGACCCACATGCAGGCCTCGGCCGAAAAACAGATGCGAGCACCCATGGGCTGCTGTTCGGGGGTCCCGCTTAGTCCCTGCGATTTACAATCCGCCAAACCATTTGAATTGCCGGAGATTATCCTGTCCTCATGCTGTAATGATCTTTCCTATCCTGGCGGGGCATCGGTTATCTTAACCGAAACCAGTGACAAGAGTCATAATTCCGGCGGCAAATTTATTGTTCAGGTCCTGGACCCGAAATTCAATTCTCCCCCCCTATATTTACAAAATTTATCATTTCTCATTTGATTTACATCAAATCGCAGGCGTCAGCCTGCAACATCTCAGTATTTTGAAATCCTGTTTATATAATTTAGATTGGTTGGCTGAGTTTGCCGGTTAGATTTAGATGCCTGGAAAATATACCGGTGCTATCATCACGATTATCTGTTCCAGCTAATTTTTCCGCCCTGAAAAATAGGCATACCAGGTCTGGATAAAACATAATGGTCTGTTTGAAACTGATGAGAATGTTTTGGTGTTATCCGGGCGGTTTAATTAAGCTTATGAATTCAAGTGCTCAGTTCTATAGCGGTCTGTATTTGTCCGAAACAAAATTATAATTTTGACCAAATATTATAAAAACTGATTAAAGGAGTCGTTCTCATGTCAAAAAAAGGCAAGAATAAAAACCAGCAAAAAAATAAGAACCAGGAAAAAATCGCCGCCAAAAAGGCGGCTGTGTTAGGAACCGAGAGCAAAAGCCGTCTGCCGCTTTTAGTCGCAGCCATTGGAGTCGTCCTCATAGCCGGGGTGGCAATTTTTTATGTATTTCAACCCGGTGGCGAAATGACAGCAACCGCATCTGCACCGGTATCCTCCAGCAACACTTTCGTGTCCTTTCCCGTCAGTCTGTTTGACGACGGCAAGGCGCGTCATTTTGAGCATGTGGACGGTAATATGACCATTCGCTATTTTGTTCTCAAAAGCTCGGATGGTGTTATCCGGGCGGCATTTGATGCCTGCGATGTTTGCTGGCCGGCCGGTAAAGGCTATTATCAGGAGGGCGATCACATGGTTTGCCGGAATTGCGGCCGCCGGTTTGCTTCCGTTTTGGTCAACGAAGTCAAGGGCGGTTGTAATCCGGCACCGTTAAACCGAAACCTGGAAAATAATAAATTGATTATTCAGATAAAGGACATCCAGGAAGGTCGTCAATATTTTAATTTCGATGGAAAGGCCTAGCTATATGAATCTTAATGACATATCCATAAAAAACCTTTTACGGCGCAAGGGCAAGGCCGCTTTTGTGCTTGCCGGTCTGGTCATCGGCGTTTCCACGGTGGTGGGAATTATCAGCTATATTGAAGCCATGACCAGCGACATCAATCACAAACTCGAAAAGTTTGGGGCCAATATTCTGGTCGTGCCCAAAACTGAAAACCTGGCGCTCTCATATGGTGGGCTGTCTCTTGGCGGGGTGTCTTTTGAAATGGAAGAAATTCGCCAGAAGGACCTGGGACGCGTGAGCCAGATTAAGAATTCAGCCAATATCGCCGCCCTGGGACCGCTGGTCCTGGGGGTCGCTAATGTCGCCAGCCATAAAGTACTTTTGGCCGGTGTCGATTTCAAAGCAGCCGAAATTTTAAAACCCTGGTGGAAAGTACAGGGTGCCCTGCCGGGTGCGGACGGAATTGTATTGGGTACCGAAGCTGCCCGGGTACTTGATTTGGAGGCCGGAAGCAGACTTAAGATCAACGACAATGATTTAGTGGTCTCCGGCATCCTGCTGCCTACCGGTTCCCAGGACGATCAGCTGATATTTACCCGCCTTGGCACGGCCCAGTCGATTTTCGGCAAGCAGGGAAAGGTTTCCATGGCCGAGGTGGCCGCTCTTTGCAAAGACTGCCCGATCGAGGCCATGGTCAAACAAATCTCCGACGCGCTTCCCGGCGCCAAAGTGATGGCCATCCAGCAGGTTGTCAAAAGCCGCATGGAGACGCTGGGGCAGCTCAAAAAATTTTCCTACGGTATATCGGGCATCATCCTTCTGATCGGCAGTCTGGTTGTCCTGGTGACAATGATGAGCAGTGTCCGGGAGCGAACCGATGAAATCGGCATTTTTCGAGCGATCGGATATCGCAAGCGGCACATTATGAGGATCGTTTTTACGGAGGCAGCGATTGTATCGGGAATGGCCGGTATCATCGGCTATATTCTGGGATTTGCAGCAACCAAGGCCGGACTGGCAATATTCAGCGAAAGCCATTCGGGATTAGTTCCTTTTAATCTGGAACTGGCAGGCGCCGCATTCATCACCGCGCTGGCTGTTGGTTTGATCTCCAGTGCCTATCCGGCATTAATGGCTGCCCGGATGGATCCGAATGAAGCCCTGAGGGCGCTGTAGTTTATTATTAAAAAAATTGGAGCTAACTAACTATGAGTTATATCGTAGCCGAAAATTTAACTAAAACATACGGCAGCGGCGATGCGATCGTTTCAGCGGTCGATGACATCAGTTTTCAAATCGGGGAAGGCGAATTCATTGGTGTGATGGGTGAATCCGGTGCCGGCAAATCAACTTTGCTCGGCATGATGGGCGCCATGAACGCCCCAACCTCAGGCCGGTTGGTTGTCGATGATATTGACATTTACAGCCTGCGCCAGGAACAACAGGCAGATTTTCGCAGAGAGTTTCTGGGGTTTATCTTCCAGAGTTTTCATCTCGTGCCCTACCTGACGGTTATCGAAAATGTTATGCTGCCGCTGGTTGTCGTCAAGGCGAACAAAAAGAAGAAGCGGGCGATGGCGCAGGAGGCCTTGACCAAGGTCGGTCTGCGGGACAAAGCCAATCGCCTGCCGAATCAAATTTCAGGCGGTGAAAAGGAAAGAGTCGCAATTGCACGGTCAATCGTTAACGAGCCACCGGTTTTACTGGCGGATGAACCCACGGGTAACCTGGACACCAAAACCACTCGCGAAATTATGGAGCTGCTCCTGCAACTTAATCGGGAAGGCATGACGATCATCATGGTTACTCACAGCCCGGATTGTGCCGGCTATGCGCAACGGATTTTGCGGGTAACCGACGGCAGGCTGGAGGAAGACAATTCTAACCTAAGGAGAGTGGAGAAATGGCAAAAAGGAGAAAAAATCCGTAACAAACTTCGACAGGGATTAACCGTTGATCAGGTGGTTAAGCTGGTAGACAAAGAATACGGGCACAAAATTTCTGAACCATGCCAAAAAGTATACGACTTAAAATAGCGCTTATCGGTATTGGATTGATAGGATGTGCTGTTATTGCCGTGTTTGTGTTTGATGCCAATCCCCTGGTCAAGGCCAAACCCGAAAACCGGAGTTTAGATCAACTGCTCGTTGATATGGGAGTTGAGATATTTTCATCCAGAACGAGCCAGGTTGAAGTCCGGCTGCAGGATTTAAACGGCGCTGATGTAAATATTTCTGATTTCAGAGGTAAAATCGTTTTTCTCAATTTTTGGGCGACCTGGTGTCCAACCTGTGTGGTTGAAATGCCGTCCATGGAAAAATTGCACCGAAAATTAAAAGATAAAGATTTTGCCATGGTGTCCATCAGCATCCAGGATTCTGCCGCAGAGGTGAAGCGTTTTTTTAAGCATAATAAGCTGACATTCACAGCTCTGCTGGATTCAAGCGGAAAAACCGTCCCCGGTTTCGGCATACGGGCAATTCCAACTACCTTATTGCTGGATAAAACCGGTCGGATAATCGGGCGGGTTATGGGACCGCGGGAATGGGACAGTCGCGAATCTATTGCAATGTTCAAGCACCTGGTCGACGAACCTGCCGCCGATTCAACCGAGATTAGCTCATTGCAGCAACAGCTGCCGTCTATAGCCCTGGGTAAAATCTGAAAATCCCAAGCACCAAAATACAAATCACAAATCAATTCAAATGTTTTTTGATGCAATTGATTTGGAATTTACTTTGACCTTACCCGGCCTTCCTCATGAACTTCCTTGACACCCCCGATGCATTTCCCTATATTCCTCCCTTTGGACAGTTAAATATTACCCTAGCTGATCAGGATTTTCATAATGTTACATTCAGACCAAACAAATGCCGACTCACTGCTCCTGTTGGTGGCCGGCGCCAAAGGTGCAGTGGCTTCTACGCTGGCTGTGGCCCTGGCGGCTATGCGCCGGGATCCTGCATCTGTTCTACCCAGTTTGACCACCGGGCATATGTTCGCCGATTCCGGCCTCTTGCAGGTCACCTGGCTGGCCGGCTGGGACACCAGTGCTGAACGCTATACAGCAGCCATTAAGAGGCACGGCGTCCTGCCGGACGCCATCTGGCAGCCCCATGCAGAGGAACTCGACCAAACTCCTGTGATTAACGCCCCGGACAGCGCTACTGATTTTAAAGAACAGGTTGATCAGCTGAGCCGGGATATCAACGAATTCAAATCACGACATCAAGGTGCGCGGGCGGTATTTATCGATCTTTTACCTGCTGCATCTCATCAGGACCTCAATGCCTGTCAGGACCTTTCACAACTTTTTGCAGAAGCTGATGTCAGTAATTTGCCGGATCTGGCTTATACCCTGGCTGCCATTAAATCGGGTGTGCCGGTAGTAAATTTTACACCGAATCCTGTTGAAATCCCGGCGGTGCTGGATGAAGCTGTTAAAATCGGGCTGCCCATTGTCGGTCGAGACGGCAAAACCGGTCAGACCTATTTGAAAGTGGTCCTGGCCTCTGCCCTCAAGGCCCGCAACCTTCTGGTGGATGGTTGGTACAGTTTAAACATACTTGGCAATGCTGATGGGGCCAATTTGATGGATCCCGACAGGGCGGCTGAAAAATTGCGCAACAAAACCAGTTTGTTGGATGATATTCTGGAATATGAGGTTGGCCGGCAATACGGGGCACCCACTCACAAGGTTCATATCGATTATTACCCGCCCCGTGGTGATGCCAAGGAAGCGTGGGATGCTATTGATTTCACGGGCTTATTCGGGTTGCCAATGAGTATCCGCTTAAATCTTCTGGGCCGGGATTCAATTCTGGCGGCCCCATTGGTACTGGATCTGGCGCGGTGGGCGGTAGCCCTTCAAATGGCAGGGCGCAGCGGTCCCATACCGGAATTAAGCTTTTATTTCAAAAAGCCTGTGGGAGACTCTCCGCCTTTAACGTTTCAAGACCAGGTGACAAGCCTGGCGAAGCTGGAACGAGAGTGCCAAGAACTAATAAAACTAAATTTTTCAAAATTGAACTTATAAGGATAAGGACCCAACCATGGTATTTGGATACAGCACCAACGCTTTTAAAAAATTCACTCTGAATGAAGCAATTGAAAAAATAGCCCGCATCGGATTTAAGGGCGTCGAGATCCTGGGTGATCGACCTCATCTGTATCCGCCGGATTTTGACGATAACCAGTTGGCACGTCTCAACGAAGTTCTCGTAAAAAATGATATGAAATTGACCAACTTAAACAGTTTCACGCTTTTTGCCGTTGGCGATACTTACCTGCCCTCGTGGATCGAACCGGATAAAGAGAGACGGGAGATCCGCATTCAGCACACCCTTGATTCACTGAAAGTTGCCAAACAGATCGGGTGTCCGAATATTTCGATTCCGCCGGGTGGACCGCTGGACGGTCTTGCAAGATCGGAGGCCACGCAGTTATTTCATCAGGGACTGGAACGGGTGGTTTCTCTGGCAGAAGAACTGGGCCTAATGATCCTGGTGGAGCCGGAACCGGATCTCATGATTGAAACCACGGCCCAGTTTAAGGAATTCATCAAGGATGTGCAGTCAACGGCGATTGGCTTAAATTTTGACATCGGCCACTTCTTTTGTGTGGGAGAAGATCCCAGACGAGCATTTGAGGAGCTTTTCCAATGGGTGGGGCACGTGCACATTGAAGATATCGATCCCAGTCGGGAGCACAATCATCTGATTGCCGGCCGGGGTGGCATTAAGTTTAAAGAAATTTTCGAATCAATGGCGCAACTCGGCTACAAATACGATATCAGTCTGGAGCTTTATACCTACCAGGATAACCCGGAAGAAGCTGGCCAAGAAAGCCTGGACTACCTGCGGCCGATTTTTGAAGCGGCGGGGCTGGGGATTGATTAGCCGGTTAGCCAAAGTTCAAATGCAAATTAGCGTAATGTCGATTGATCCTGCTGAGATGATAGGGGGGAAGGTATGGGCCAAAATCGTATTTGTGAGCTGTTGGGCATTCAGTATCCGATTATTCAAGCACCCATGAACTGGGTGAGCGGTGCGGATCTTGTGGCGGCAGTATCCAACGCGGGAGCATTGGGCACGCTAGGGCCTAACGCCGGCTCGAAGGATATTACCTGGACGTTGAACTCACCGGTGAAAGAATGTGGGCTCAGATAAAAAAAATTAAAAAACTCACCCGAGCGCCCTTTGCCGTGAATATTGTGGCCGGCTTTGGCGAGGCCCTCACGCACTCAAAGAAAGTAGTCGAGGTTGTGATCGAGGAGCGGGTCCCGGTGGCAATTGTATCCGTTGACAGACCGGAAACCTATACTCAGGTGCTCAAGGATGCCGGAATTAAATTGATGCACGCAATATCCACGGCCCATCACGGCAGAAAGGCGCAAGCCGTTGGCGTGGATGCCGTCATCTGTGAAGGCTATGAGGCGGGTGGACACAAAGGATTCACCGAATTGACCACCTTCGTGCTGACCCCCCATGGTTGCTGATGCGGTCAGTATACCCGTTGTTGCCGGCGGCGGTATCGGAGACGCGCGTGGTGTGGCTGCTGCTCTGGCACTGGGGGCGGACGGCATCTACATGGGAACGCGATTCATGGCTACCCGGGAATCAGCCAGCCATGACAATGTGAAAGAAGCTATTGTCAAGGGACAGGATGCCTGTACCGTTTCGATACCCAAAGACTTTATGCTAGCCAGAGATCTGGACAGCAAAGTTACTACCAATACCTGGAAATGCGAAAAGCCGGAGCGACCCCTGCAGAACTAAACGCCTATCTGAATCAGAACGATCAATATCGTGCTCAGTACCGGAGAGAAGCCGACAGCTCCGAGATCTGCTGCGGGCAGGTCGCCGGCCTGATTTCCGACGTGCGGGGTGCCGGCGACGTGGTGCGTGATGTTGCCGAGAGTATCAGCACTTGCTTTGAGGAATTAAAGCACCAACTGGATGACGCTTTTGGATACGGGGATAAAAAATGGTTGACACTGAATTGTCGCCTTCCCTGTAGCCAAATCCGGCTACTCATTTTGCACCTTCAAGCTCACCGACAGGACCGGGCAGGGTGAATTTCGAATGACACGATCCGTGGTGGATCCCAGAAAAAGGGTTTTAACCAGTCCATGTCCTCGCACACCCAGAACGATCATGTCGATATTCCTCGTATCAGCGTATTTAACCAGTTCGTCATAGGGCTGACCCTCCATAATGCTTGTTTGGGGGGTGCACCAATTGGCGGCTTCCGCGGGAACCATGTCTTTGAGTTTTTGGATCAGATGGTTATGATAGTCTTCCTGAATTTCTCCCGACACCAAAGTTTCTTCTACAAGCAAATTCGGTTGAACAGGGGGCTCGATTACATGGGCCAGGTGTAATTCGGCCTGAAATTCCTGGGCCAGACTCAGGCCGTGGGCAAATGCCCGGCCGGAATCCGGCGAGAAATCGCATCCCACCAGAATCTTTTGCAGCCGTATATTCTGCTCCGGGGGACTGACAAGCTCATGCTCCGGGCTGCGCACCACCAGTAAAGGACAGGTGAGGGTGCGCATCAAACGCTCAGTGACGGAGCCGAGGATCAAACGCTTGAATCCTGATCGGCCACGGGTGGCCGTAATTACCAGATCAATACTATTTTCTTCGACCGCCCGGGATATTTCATCTGCCGGCTTGCCGACTGTGATCAAGGGCTCCCAGGACACCGGCTGATCACCGGCCAATTCTTCAAGCTGGGCATTGGCGTCCTCCACAATGCGATTTTGCTGTCCGACCGGATCCAGCTGAAATTCTCCGTATATGGCAACCGAAGATAAGTCAATTACGTGGCAGATTATCAACCTGGCGTCAAACTCCTTGGCCAGCGCCACACCATAGCCGACTGTATGATTGGAGAAATCCGAAAAATCAGTGGCACATAAAATATTTTTAAATTGTACTCGCATTTTTTGTTCCTCCCTCGATTTAGTTTGAATTTTAATTATTAACCTTACAGAGAGTCACATTAAATCCATAGTAATTATTGGCGTTATGGAACAAAAAAATATCAAATAACAAACACCAAATGATAAATGGTTCGACAGGCTCACCACTCTGAGCCAAGCCGAAGGGTAAATATTAAATTGCAAAATCCAATTTTCAAATACTGTTTGTGATTTGGAATTTCAAATATTCCATCAAGCTCTATACCATAAAATTAATCGATACTTTTTGGATAGGCTGCATCCATCTATCCCTTAATGACCGCCACCGGTTTCAGCCGCACCACCTTTTTAGCAATGCCGGCGCCATGGACCACATCGACGACTCGGTTGACGTCTTTATAGGCGATCGGTGCTTCTTCAGCCAGACCCGACATACTGCCGGCCCTTATGTGAATACCAGCCGCCTCGAGCTGATCGCGCAATCCGGCACCGTGTACCGTTTTTTTGGCTTTTTTGCGGCTCATGGTTCGGCCGGCACCGTGACACGTGGAACCAAAGGTTCGGGTCATCGAGGCACGTGTGCCAACCAGCACCCAGCTGGCCGTGCCCATTGATCCGGGCACCAGGACCGGCTGGCCGATATCGCGGTAGACAGAGGGCAGCTCCGCTGAACCGGGGCCAAAAGCCCTGGTTGCGCCTTTTCGATGAACGCACAGTTTGACCTTGCGGCCGTCGACTTCATGGGTTTCAACTTTGGCCATGTTGTGGGCGATGTCGTAGATCTGGTAAATGTGATGGTTGTTGACCTTGCCGGCCAGAACCTGTTCAAAACTGTGGCGAATGTGATGGGCTAGCACCTGCCGGTTGGCAAAGGCATAGTTGGCGGCCGCTTTCATGGCCGCCAGATAATCCTGACCTTCCGGGCTGCTGAGGGGGGCGCAAACCAGTTCTCTGTCCGGCAGATTAAGCCCATATTGTCGGATTGCTTTCTGGAATCGTTTGACGTAATCGCCGCAAACCTGGTGGCCGAGTCCACGAGAGCCACAATGAATCTGAACGACAATTTGGCCTTTGGTGAGGCCGATACGCCGGGCGACGGATTCGTCTGAAATAGTGTCGACGACATCGATTTCAATAAAGTGGTTGCCGGCCCCCAGGGTTCCCACCTGTCCCTTACCGCGTTCTTTGGCTCTTGGACTGACCTTGCCGGCATCCGCCCCGGCCAGGCAGCCGTTTTCCTCGGTCCGTTCCAGATCCGATTCAGTGGCCAACCCGCGTTTTAAGGCCCAGTTTGAGCCTGATTCCATGAGTCGATCCAGCTCGTTGGCTTTAAGTTTGATACTGCCGCCTTTGCCGACCCCACTGGGACAATTGGCATAAAGGGCGGATGTCAGGTCGTTTAAATAGGGTGTGATTTCTTCCCGCTCGAGGTGCGTCGCCAGCAAACGCACACCGCAGTTGATGTCATAGCCGACGCCGCCGGGCGATATCACACCGTCCGGCAATTGAGTCGCTAGGACACCACCGATAGGAAATCCGTAACCCTGGTGGATATCCGGCATGGCCATGGCATATTTGACGGCTCCCGGCAGTGTGGCCGTGTTAACCAATTGCTCCAGGCTTCTGTCATTTTGAACACCCTCCAACAGTGTGGCATCCGCGTAAAACCGCGCCGGGACCTGCATATCGTCACGATATGAGGCCGGAATTTCGTAAACATATTCCTCGATGTGGTTGAAATCATGGATGCTGACCATGCATTGGCTCCTTGTTGCTGGTTTGCTGGATACTCGATACTCGATACTGGATACTGGTTACTGGATACTGGAAACTGGATACTGGTTACTGGATACTGGTTACTGGTTACTGGTTACTGGATACTGGATACTGGTTACTGGTTACTGGATACTGGATACTGGTTACTGGATGCTTGATACTGGATACTGGTTACTGGATGCTTGATACTGGATACTGGTTACTGGATGCTTGATA
>CACVKW010000623.1 GCA_902749685.1 Olavius sp. associated proteobacterium Delta 1
ATCCACAAAACCCTGACGGTCTTTGTTTGTTAGAAATATATCCTCTCTGCGGTTGCCTCGGTTCATCACGTGATAATAGGCACCCGGGTATTCTATTCTCAAAGGTCTCGCCATGGGGCTTTATAGGCATATTTAATTCAATTGGTCAATTTGAAAGATCTGACCCCATTATCCGCTATGACCCCATTATCCGCTATTTATATCGGGGCGTTATCAGTGAAAAAAATATCGTTTCAAATCAAAATGGTCAGGTAACTTTTATGTATATTGAAAGCAAAACCGGTAATACACGATATCGCACGGTCAAAGGCGAAGACTTCTTATGGCTGGTTTTGCAGCATGTTTTGCCAAAAGGTTTTCG
>CACVKW010000624.1 GCA_902749685.1 Olavius sp. associated proteobacterium Delta 1
GCTGCAATGAAGACCATTGAAAGTATTGACTGATCCTGGATTCTGGTTTCTGGATACTGGATGTCGTTGAAATTCACCGATAGTGTACTGTTAGATATCCAGC
>CACVKW010000625.1 GCA_902749685.1 Olavius sp. associated proteobacterium Delta 1
AATTAACAACCACCCTACATACAAGGAGGATTTTTTTCAATGACTCGTTTTACAACTCATTATATGACTCATTCTAAACTCGTTTTTGGACAAGAGTGAC
>CACVKW010000626.1 GCA_902749685.1 Olavius sp. associated proteobacterium Delta 1
CGTTGAGAGCGTATTAAAAGCCGCCCAGGAGAATTTGGATCGAAAGACTATGAACCGTGCTCTGGGGTATGACTTTGACTGGTTGGTGAGTCGAGTGCTTGGTTTATTCGGTCTGACTTTCAACGAGTTATTGACTGGCGGAAAGCAACGAAGAATGGTACAGGCTCGGAGCGTGCTATGTTATTGGGGGACGCGAGAACTAGGGATGAGCGCGGTCTCGATATCGAAAAAACTGAAC
>CACVKW010000627.1 GCA_902749685.1 Olavius sp. associated proteobacterium Delta 1
ATGACCAATGGTGGTTGTTTGAAGGTACCTAACTGATATTTTTACAAATATTGCTTGAATGAAAATTAAAATATTTTAAACATACGAAATGTAAGATACCAATGACAACACCGGTGACGGTGGCGATTGGGATATGATTTCCGGATCCGTGCACTTTTGGCACTGGCTCGAATTTCTTTACACCCTTGACCGGATCGGATATGAGGGCTGGCTCGGCGGTGACATTGCGCCAAAGCATACCGGCCCGGCGGCGGCGTATGACACCAATTTTCGAATCGTCAGGCGCATGGTAAATTTTCTAGACAAAGCAGGCACTGACAAGATCGCTGAAATTCTGGCGAAAGACAGCGATATCGCTGAGACTTATAACTTCCTGAGCGAGAAACTACTGCCAGAGGACTAAAATCCAGGCAGAAATTAATCAGCCCCAACCAATCAAAGTTCTATGAGGAGCTATCCATCCTTTTCATCAAGAGCCTCTATGTCCGCTAAATCGCTTTTTCTTCCAACAGATCTTTCTTTATTTCTAAAACCTCCCGGCAGTAACGAATACTGCGCTCGATGGTCGCTTTTTCCATGCGCAGGGCTCGTTCCATGTTATCCAGCGGGATTTCCATCTCCGTCTCGATGTTAATCCGGCGCATCGTTGATTTTGTCTTAATGATCTCATAGGCGCGCTTCATGGCGATGTCGCCCTCACCGACGGCGGCACCTGTCAGTTTAAACCCGTAGCGCTGCATTTCTATGCGGTCATCCCGGAAATGATTGGTGAACGCACGCGGGGCCAGATTGGCAATGGCCTGCATGGGGTCTTCCATGACCATCAGGGCATTGACGGTGTCGATACAGGCACCGACCGCCGGATGGTCTACCCGGTCCAGCAGCCAGAGGATTTCCTCTGAAAAGCTGTCGCAATGATTTTCGACCGCTATTTTGATCCCGGCTGCTTTGGCGGCCGGGGCCGAAGCTTTTAATTGGGAGGCAACGGCCTTCATCTGGTCCTTGACCCGGGGATGAAATCGGCTGCCGGCCAGCGGGCGTGGGCGTACTAAATCCATGCTGACTTTAACGATATCTGCCCCCAAACACCCGGCTGTGGCAATCGCCTCATCGAGATCATGCTGGATGCCGATTCCCATATCGCCCATATCCATTGAAAAGTTGTACTCGAGGTACAGTCCGCGTTCCTGGGCGGCGACCTTAACCTCTTGCAGGTAGGCGGGATCCAGGGTCTCCAGGACTCCGTCATCCAGATGGAGTCCATCAAGACCCATCTGGACAGCCTCCTCGAAAAGTTCAAATGTGCTCATCTGCCTGGGCCAGGGCAGTTTAAAGTCAGCCCAGGCCTGACCGATGCCGTGAAGATAAAAACTGTAGGTGTGCAGTCCAAGAAGCATGGTGTCACATCCTTTTTCCGGTTGGAGGAGTTTAGTTTCAATAGAATAAAATGTATATTAGGGTTGTCTATAATTGTTTAGGGTCTTTCGTTCAACAAAATTTTGCAGAGCCGCTAACAAATTATTATTGACTTGGCATTTGATTGATACTATCGAGCAACCAGTATCGAGTATCCAGCATCCAGATACAAGGAGGAGAAAACCATGCCACTAAAAGGTCTTCTTTGAAAAGCGCTGATTGGAGGTTTTTCAACCCGGAACGTTGAACCCTGAACCGCTCAACCTATATTGGATATTTATCTATGGAAATAATTCAATTCATCCATGAAGCGACCTGGCAAGACTTGCCGGATAACGTTCGTCAGCAGGCCCGTCGCTGTCTTCTGGACACATTGGGTGCCGGTGTCGGCGGACGGGCTACGGAACTATCTCAGATTGTTTATGAGTTCGCTGCTGCGGCCTTTGGCGGGCAGGGCGCACAATTATGGTTGGATGGCCGCGAAGTTTCACCACCGGGAGCAGCTCTGGCCAACGGCATGACCATAGATGCGCTGGATATACATGACGGACATTCATTGACCAAAGGCCATGCCGGTGCAGCCCTTGTGCCCGGTCTGTTTGCAACTGTTTCTTTCGAAAGTGCCGGCGGAATCTCGGGTAAAGAATTTTTAATGGCCTTGGTCATCGGCTATGAAATTGCCCTTCGTGCCGGTATGGCCTTGCATGATACCGCCTGCGATTATCACACATCCGGTGCCTGGAATGCACTTGGCGTTGCTGCCCTGGCGGCCCGCAGATTCGGCTTGAAGTCTGACCAAACCAGACATGCACTGGGGATTGCCGAGTATCATGGTCCGCGTTCTCAGATGATGCGGTGTATCGACCACCCGACGATGTTAAAAGATGGATCCGGATGGGGGGCAATGACTGGGATCAGTGCCGCATTATTAGCGCAGGCTGAATTTACGGGAGCACCTGCGCTGATAGTGGAGTCTGATGAAGTAAGCAGAACTTGGCAGGACCTGGGCAGCGCCTGGCAAATCACCCGGCAATATTTTAAGCCGCATGCCGTCTGCCGCTGGGCCCAGCCAGCGGTAGAAGCGACCCTCGTATTGCAGCAAAAATATCAACTAACCCCGGAGCAGGTGAAAAGAGTCGTTGTTTCGACATTTCACGAAGCGGTCAGGTTAAATTGCCGATCTCCCCATTCTACCGAGGAGGCCCAGTATAGTCTACCGTTTCCTCTGGCTGCGGCCTTTGCTCACGGCCGGCTGGGAGTCTCGGAACTGACCGGAGTTGCACTGAAAGATCCGGTGGTACTGCAGCTTTGTGAGCGAGTGGAAATGATAGAGGATGCGTCATTCAATCAACGCTTTCCGGCGAAACGTTTTGCACGGGTTGAAATTGAGACCGAAGATGGTAATGTATTTGACTCCGGTGAAGTCGAGCCCAATTGGGAGGCGAGCAATCCCCCTTCCGATCTGGAGTTGAGAGAAAAATTCCGTCGGTCATCCTGTGAACAACTACCGGGTGAAAGAGCCGCTGAGTTGGAACAAATTATTTGGCGTTGTGATGAACTTCCTGATTTAAGCAATCTTCTGTCATTACTCACTCTGCCGGTAACAAAAGAATGAAAAACCTTTATTTAGCGTATATGTATCTTAGAAATAGGGAAAAAGTTCAGCCACGAAACCACGAAGGCACAAATGAGGAATATAAATTCTGAACTTTTGTGAAAAGGAGACGAATCCATAGAATTATAATATAACCGTTGTACTTTAGTGTCTTGGTGGCTAACGATTACAATATAGGGAAGGAGGAAAAAATGAAAATACTGGTAGGGTATGAAGAATCCAAAGTAGCTGAAGCGGCTTTGAAGTTAGGCCTTAAACACGCGAAGGCATTTGGTGCCGATATATTTATCGTGACCTCATTGGAGCAAAGTCCGACATTGAAAAAAGAGGATATTGATAAGGCTGAAAGCAAGCTTGAAAATATTAGAAAATCTTTCACCGCAGATGATATTGCCTGTGAGACTCGCGCAATCGTTAGCTACCAGCCTCCCGGAGAAGATCTGGTCAACTTGGCGAAAGAAAACGATATTGATGAAATCATTATCGGAGTTAAAAGAAGATCAAAGGTTGGGAAATTGGTGTTCGGTTCCAACGCGCAGTATGTCATACTGGAGGCGTCTTGTCCGGTGGTTTCGGTTAAATGAAGGATGCAGAGAAACGGATCGAAGACGAGGACCAGCACGAGCACGATGATGGCATCATGGCGTTTATCATCGCAATTCACAATTTTCTCGAAGATCTCGATGATATTCATCTAAATATCTTCCTGGCAGACTGGCCCGCGGCGAATTGCCGGATTCGACCTGTTGTACCGCATGCGCTACCCGTTCTTTCCTGGATGCCCGAGGCTGTCAAGACGGCCGGTAAAAAAGCGGAGTCTATTGTCAATAAGCTTGCATCTCTGGCCAACCAATTTGCCTGGGGGCAAACATATTCAACAGAAGACTTCGGCATTGGATTTCTTGAGAAGTATGGATGGACGGAGTTGATCGGGATGCGTGGGCCGATCACCAGTAACCGAATAGCCTGCGGTTTTTTGATTTTAGGGTCTCAGATCGAATATCCCCGACACAGTCATGCGGCCGAAGAAGTTTACGTGCCCTTAACCGGTCCGACGCTTTGGATGCGGGGGAATAAAGACTGGGAGTCACGAACACCTTACCTGCCAATATATCACGCCCCCCGAGTGCCGCATGCAATGCGAACGGAAACCGTGCCGCTGCTTGCGCTCTATCTCTGGCGCGGCGGTAACCTGATCGAGAAATCACACATCGAATAAATCGGGTTCTATAATACTTGACCCCGCAACATCTTTGGCTAATTTTTACTGCGGCGTGCGGATACGTGCCGAATCATCCGGTACGGTAATGACCGGTGCCACTTCTCGCAACTCCTCGAGCGGTATATGACATTTGATGACATGGCGGTCGGCCACGACCTGCTCCGGCGGCGGTTCATTATCACAGATGTCGCCGATTCTCCGATGGCAGCGGGTGCAAAATGGGCAGCCTTTGGGAGGATTCATTGCGCTGGGCAGGTTTCCTTCCAGCACGATTTCACGCTTGGTCACTTCAGGGTCGGCAATCGGCACCGCTGATAACAGCGCCTCGGTATACGGAGAATAGGGTGGCGCGAATATTTGTTCCGTAGTGCCTCTTTCAAGAATATGCCCGAGATACATGACGACAATTCGATCCGAAAGGTAGCGCACCACACTCAGATCATGGCTTATGAACAGCAGCGTGGTTTTATGTTCGCGCTGAATATCCATGAGCAGTTCGGTCACAGCCGCTGCGACCGAGACGTCCAGGGCAGAAACCGGCTCATCTGCGATGACCATGCTCGGATTTCCGGCAAATGCCCGCGCGATGCCGATACGCTGCTTCTGTCCGCCCGATAACTGCCTGGGCTTTCTGAAATAAAAATCCCTTGGCAGTTTGACCGTATCCAGCAGGGTCATCACGCGGTCAAAGATTTTCTTTTTATCTTTTTCCACGCCAAATTTTTTGATAACGCGGGATATCTGACCGCCGATGCTGTGGCTTGGGTTCAAGGTATCAAACGGATTTTGAAACACCATCTGCAGCGATCCGATCTGTTCAGCGCTGCGGTCCCGAACCGCTACCTCCGACAGATTCGCGCCGTGGTGTCGTACTGCGCCATCGGTACCTTTTTCCAAACCCATCAGCACTTTGGCAAATGTTGATTTGCCACAGCCGGATTCGCCGACAATGGCGACTGTTTCACCCTCTTTGGCGGTGAAATTCAACGCCTCATTGGCTTTTACATATCGCACTCTTTTACCGGTAAACAGCGCCCGCAATGATTTGTCACGAACCTCGTAGTACTTCTTCATGCCATCCACTTCGAGTACCTGTTCGCCGAGCGCGGGCGCCAGCTTGGCCTCACCTCCCGGTGCCTCTTTGCTGTGGTCGATATCTTTATAACGCAAACATCGCACGCGATGGTCGGCCGCACTGCCCTCAACATGTTCCATGGCGATATGTTCATTGTCACACAGCCCGGGTTTGAAATGGTCACAGCGGGGGTGATAATAACAGCCCGGGGGCCGTTCAAAGGGCAGCGGGAGTTGACCCCGAATCGGCTTCAGGGGAGCAGCGTTTTTGTCGGTGGTCGGCAAGGGGATACATGCAAAAAGGCCGTGGGTATAAGGATGCTTTGGCCAGGTAAAAAGCGAATCTATCGTCCCCTCTTCGACCACCTCACCGGAATACATCACGAATACCCGGTCACAGGTCTCCAGAATCAGCCCGAGGTTATGGGAAATATAGATCTGGGAAGTGCCGAACTTCTTACTGATATCGGCAACCAGCTTTACGATGCCGGCCTCAACCGTGACATCCAGCGCCGTCGTCGGTTCATCCAGCAACAACAGGGATGGCTTCGACAAAAGTCCCATAGCGATAACGACGCGCTGCTGCTGACCGCCCGATAGCTGGTGCGGATATGAGTCCATCAGACGTTCAGGATCAGGCAGCTTGACATCCCCCAGCATCTGCACAGCCCTCTGCCGCGCTTCTGCCTTGGAAATAGTCTCATGCGCAAGCGGCACCTCCATAAGCTGGGTGCTGATTTTAAGGCTTGGATTCAGAGAGGCAAAAGGTTCCTGGTAAATCATTGCGATCTCCGACCCTCGAATGCGGCGCAGTTCATGCTCCGACAGTTGGGTCAAATCGCGGCCTTTGAAAGTGATACTGCCGCTTTTGATGCCGCCGTTGGCGCCCATGTACTGCATGATCGCCATGGCGACGGTGGATTTACCGCAGCCCGATTCGCCGACAATGCCGATCGTTTCACCGGGTTTTACCGTCAGCGCAAAATCCACCACCGCCGGAATCTCGCCCGCCCGGGTATAGTAAGAGATGCAAAGGTCCTTGCAGACCAATACCGGTGCCTGATCCTCATTCATATGCTCGTTACCTCCTAGTCACGCAATGAAATTTCGCGCAGACCGTCCGCCAGTAAATTAAATCCCAGGATCAACGAAGATATCGCGATACAGGGAAAAAGCGTCATGTGCGGAAACGCCATCGCCATTTGCCGGGTTTCATTTACCATGCCGCCCCAATCAGGGTCCGGCGGCGGCAGACCCAAGCCCAGAAAACCGAGCACGCCGATGGTGATAATGACGTAACCCAGACGCAGACAGGCATCGACAATCAGCGGACCGCGCGCGTTCGGCAAAATCTCGACCAGCATCACTTTCCAGTCTGACTCGCCACGGGTCTGAGCCGCTGCAACATAGTCACGGTTACGGAGATCCAGCACCAAACCCCGCACAATACGCATGATCCCGGGCGATGAGGCAAATGTGATGGCAATGATGATGTTAATACCGGATGCGCCGATGGTGGCGATAATGATAATATACAGCACCAGCACCGGAAATGAGAGAATGATATCTGCGACGCGCGACAGGATATCGTCCACCCAGCCGCCGCGATACCCGGCCGCAAGCCCCATCAAAATACCCACCAGGTAAGCCGAAATGGTCGCCAGGGGCGCATAGATCAACACCGTACGCGAACCCCACATAATCCGTGACATGATATCCCGCCCGATGTGATCGGTGCCAAGCCAGAATGTGCCGCCGCCTTTGGTCGCCGCTACCCCCGGTTTGGCAAACGGCTGAATAGACGAGTTGGGATCAAAGGGCGCAATCAACGGTGCCAGGATCGCAACCGCCACCCAGAATATAACCAGGAAGGCCCCCACCATGCCGACCCAACTTTCCCGCAGAAGCCCAAAAGATTTCAACCCGCGCCATAGCGCCGCGCCGTATCCGGCAGAAGGCATTTGGGTTTTAGCTGTAGTCGTATTCATCGTTTGTCTCCTTATTTAAATCGGATGCGCGGGTTGAGAAATGTGTAGCCAATGTCGGCTATGGTTTGCGTGGTAACCGCTACACAAACCGCCACCATGGCGCACGCTTCCAGCAGGGCGATATCGTTGTTCAGCGAAGCCTCCAGGATCAGTGCTCCAAATCCTTTGTAGGCAAAGAAGAACTCAACCACAATAACCCCGGACAACAACCAGTTGATTTGTAACATGATGACCGTAAAAGGGGCGATAAGTGCATTGCGCAACGCATGCTTAACGATCACCGATTTATACGGCAAACCCTTCAACACGGCTGTTCTGATGTACTGGGAGGTCATGACTTCCGCCATGGATGCGCGGGTCATGCGGGCGACATAGCCAAAATCATAGACGACCAGCACCATGGCGGGCAGGATCAACTGTTTGAACTCGAAGCCGCCCGACATGCTGCTGGTGCCTGGCAGCCATTGCAAACCGAACACAAAGAGGGCGGAAAAAATTACGGCACTGGCAAATTCCGGCACGGAAGTCGTCAAAATCCCAAACACCGAAATCGATCTATCCAGCAATGACCCCTCTTTCATCCCCGACAAGACGCCTAACGTCAATGATAGCGGGATCATTATCGCAAACGTCCAAAATCCCAATATGGCGGTGTTCCATAATCGCGGCAACATCACATCCGCGACCGGGCCTTTAAAACGGATGGATTCCCCCAGGTTGCCGGTTGCAAAATTGCCCAGCCACTTTACATAACGCCACATGACGGGTTGATTATATCCGTGCTGTTCGCGCCATAGCTCCCGCTGTTCTTCATTTGAGAATTGGCCCAGCACCCGGATTGCCGGATCGCCCGTAAGCTCAGTTTCCAGCAGCAGAAAAAGAATCAGCGATACGATAATCATGGTAAAAATCATGAATCCTATGCGCTTTAGCACCAGGGTGACCATTTTGACTCCTTTTGATATAAGTTAACGTCTCGGAATTTTACAACCTACTGAGAACGTAGAGGTTTTTTGGGGCTTCCGAATTTGCCCCGAAAATGGAATAATGGAATGGTGGAACGATGGTCCGCCGCAGGCGGATCAAAAGAATATTAGCCATTTTAATTTTATCGTCAATCCCGCCGGTGGCGGGACCAATAATCCAAGATTGCGCTATCCCAGAACCCATTTTTTCATTATTCCATTGTTCCATTATTCCAATCGCACGACCTTGAGGCTCTCGACAGGTTGCGAGCGAAGCAAACTAACTTGTACTTTTAGTTTCGGGTGAGATTCCAGGGCAGGGAGCGCCGTAACGCTCCCTGCGCCAAGCGCACGCTGTTTTTAACTATGCCAGGGAAACCTTGTGGAAACGGTAGTAGCGGGTTGGATGCATTTCAAAACCGACTACATTATCCCGCACCGCGGTGAATACGGCCCGGAAAAATGGCTGAACCATGACGGCGTCATCCTGCAGAATTTTCTCAACCTTTTCCATCTTGGCCCGGCGTGATTCGACATCCAGGGTCGATTCTGCTTCGGTCAGGGCTTTGTCCCACACTGGGTTGGCATAGCTGGACTCATTCCAGGGCACACCGGTGCGGTAAGCCAGGCCCAATACCATGACGGCCAGCGGCCGGTGGGTCCAGGAGGTCAGGCTCAAGGGCGCCTTGGTCCAGACATCCCAGTATTGCGCCTGCGGCATCACGTTCATTTTGATGTTGATTCCGGCTTTGGCGGCATCTTCTTTGAGCACGGCCACGGAATCCTGCTCCCAAACGCCTTCCGTATTGCCCACATTGCAGGATAATTCAATGCCATTGGGGTAGCCAGCCTCGGCCAGCAGTTTTTTGGCGCCCTCGATATCCTGCTCGAACGGGGGCAGGGCAAAGTATTCGGGGTGTATCTTGGCGACATGATGGTGTTCCGCAACGATCCCTAAACCGCGGTGGGCGATGTCGAGCTGTCGCTTGGCATCACAGGTTTTCTGGACCGCTTTGCGGACGCGGATATCGTCAAACGGCTTTTCGGTGACCTTCATCCGAATCACGCCGGTCTGGGTCGTTGGGATTTCGACAACCTTGATCCCCGGAATGTTCTTGGCCGCTTCCAGCGTTGTCAGATCAAGATTATAGATGCCATCAACCTGTTTCGAAGCGATAGCGGCCAGATAAGCGCCGGCATCTTCGCCCAGGTCAACAAAGCGAATTTCATCCAGAAAAACCTCGCCGCCCCAATAGGGTTCTTTGCGTTTTTTCAAAACAGCCAACTCACCGACTCTGAATTCGGTAAGGGTATAGGGGCCGGTACCCACCGGGTTTTTAGAGAGATCGCCGCCTTCTTTTTCAAAATTGCGGTGAACGATTCCGGTGGGATAGTTATATAGGTTTTCAGGAATCGACAGCACCGGCGAATTCAGGTTGAGTCTGACCGTATGCTTATCCACTTTCTGCACCGCATTTTTGCTCATACGCTTGATCGGGTTGCCTTTGGCATCTTTCTCCCCGGTTTCTTCGAGCATGGCATCGAACAATCCCAGGTTGGATGATCCGGTTTTGGGATCGAGCCAGCGGGTAAAGTTAAACACCACATCGTCGGCATTGAAATCATCTCCGTTTGACCATTTGATACCTTTACGCAGATGGAAGGTCCAGGTTTTCAGGTCCTTGGAAGCTTCCCAGCTCTCGGCCAGACCGGGTCGCGTAATGTTATCCGGCCCGGTTTCTACCAGATACTCGGTGATATGGCGGGAGACGATGGATTTCTGGGTCCATGAATAGGTTGCCGGATCGGCCATTTCCTGGACCTGCATACCGAATTTTAAAACGCCGCCTTTTTTCTGGCTGGCAGCCTGGGCCGATGAAATAAAAGCCGGCAATCCAGCCATGCTGTAAGCAGCCGTCGCAGACACGCCCAGTAACGTGACGGTGCGCAGAAATTCTCGCCTTGAACACTTGCCGTCTGCAAGGGATTTTTTCATTTGTTCAACGCCGGGATGTTCTCTTTTGGTCGTCATAATAATATTTCCTCCTTTCAGGAATAATGGGTTGTCAAAAACGAAATAATCGTAAAAAGCCAACATACTCAAAAATCAACCCCATAACTATCTGTATTCAAGTGGTGCAGAAATTAGAAATTTTAAGACTTTTTACGAAACCATAAGATAAAGCATATAAAGTTAATGCCATAATAGACGGACGGTTAAATGCGGTGAGACTGAATAAAAAAAAAACTGCTGTTTAGCTTATAATCAGTATTTTAGAAATTGAACCGTGTCCAACTTAGATAATCAGTTCACCTCTGTCAAGGATAAAGTATAAAGCGCCCTCCCATTTGTCTACCACACTGTAGACATCCTGCCATTTTAGACGGATTTTTCTTGCAACGGGTACGATCAAGAATCGTTGTCGCTGATACGATTTCTCTGGAACCCCATATCTCAAAACATTGAAATATTAACAGAACTTAGTTGGCGGCGCTCATCCGCCGGCGGAGAATAGTGGAACAATGGAAGGACGGAATATTGGGACCATTCGTGATCCATGTTGCTTACATTTTCTAATTAGGCAAACACATGAAATTTTTTTCTAATCTGTGTTGCTATATCCAGGGGTATTTTCGGCTCTTCGATTGCTGAGAGGATATTTTTAACAATCCTATTTGCCCGTTCTCTGGCATCCAAGGAACCGCTAGTTTCCCAATCGTTCCTAAACGTTTTATCGCTGACCCCATTGCTTTGGAAATATTCATTGCGAATAAAACGCATGGTATGGTCTGACATTAAATAATTACCACCCGGTCCGACCGCTTTGATCGCATCATAAGCCAGATGCGCTTCATCCACTGCAATGCCTTTCAAAATTTTGCAGGCCATTCCAATAATCTCATCATCAATGACATATTGTTCATACGAAATACATAGCATAGACTCCAGCATTCCTGCAGCATGATGAATGTAGTTGTTACCCCCCATTGCAGCGAGGGCCGTGGTGAATGCCTTTTCCCAGCCTGCCTGGGCATCCGGAATTTTGGAATCGCTTAGTCCGGAAGAAGCATAATTAGGCACCTTTACATATTCGGCTAGCTGGTGAATTGCAGTTTGCATCATGCCGAATTCAACGCCGCCACCTTGATAGCCCATAGAGCGCATATCCGCCATACCCGGCAAGCCGCCATACAAAACTGGCGCAGCGGGATTAGAGAGTTGATGGACAGTGATACCGGCAAGTTCCTCTGCATGGGTTTGCACCAATGTGCCGGCCATGGTCATTGGAGATGTGGAGCCAGACATAGGCGCGCTGGCTATGGCAACCGGCACCGTTTGTCGGGCCGCCTCACACACATTCTTTACGGACTGTGTGCAAAATTTAAGTGGACTGATGATCATGCAGGCGGCAATTGAAAAAATCGGATTTTTTCTTAATTTCTCTCTTCCGCCAACCACGATTGACGCCAATTCAACGGCGTCCTTAAGCCCTTGCTCGAGGTCGCAGCCGAACATAATGTGCTTGGTGGTGCCAAGCATAGGCGCAAAAAGAGAATTAACATCGTAGTATTCGATAGGCACATCATGCGGTACGACACAACGTTGGAAAAAGTGAATATTATCCAATTGGTCAACTAGTCTGGCCACGTTATAAATATCTTTAAGCAATCCGTGACGCACTTGGCCTGTATCAAAATCCAGTACGTTTAACGCAGACCCGCCAGTCCCGGCATACACCCGGTCGCTGCCTAAATGCAGATCATTCTTGCCGTCCCTGCTGTACAGGACAAATTCAGCCGGTGCTTGGGCAACCATTTCTTCAACCAATTTCCCCGGGAAGTAAACCCTTGCCTTTTTTCGATCGACCTTACCGCCTGCCTCTTCAACCATATCCAGCATATCGTCGAGGCCTGTTTCGAATGTCAGTCCAATATGTTCGATGACATCCAATGATTTTTGATGTATAGTTTCGATCTGCCCCTGGTTCAAAGGCCGATAGAGGTTTCCAATTCGTCCGCCGCCGCCCATTTTGTCTTCCTTTTTGGCTGGATATTTATTTGCCACCGACAACCACCGAATAATGGAGCAGGATTTAGTATGTTGTGAGTGAGTAGTCAATGCCTTTTGCTATGGCCGACTATCAAAATGAATCAGAAGACATTCCTTTTGATACGCCCATTGACCCCGTGCAATATCCATCGAGATAACCAAGGCAGGTTTCGTTGTCAAGATTAATTGACCTCTTAACCGTTATTTCATATTTAACACCCTAAGTTAACCTGGGTTGCCGGCATCGCCGGATCCATGTGCATTGGTCACGGCAATGGGGATATCTAGACCAGCGGCACCGGCCGGATATGGAACCAGGCGTCGCACTTTTTTTCAACAACAGTCGGAAAGCCCGAACCATGCTGCTAAACGGTATCACCCATTTCACCCGACCGGGGTCAACCAACGCCGGGCCCTCTGCCAGGATGCTTTGTATAAAGATCTTGGTCAATCATTATTGATATTCATGAATATCTCCAGTACACTGACTTCGACCGGGCTAAAGAAAGTGAATCCTTGCCTTGAAAACCAGAAAGCGAGAATGTTTACTATTCGTTTCAATGAGGAAAATCGTATGTGGAAACTCAGGATTTATCTGTCTGTTATTGTTGTATTTCTATGCTTATCGGCCACATTGTCGGCAACCACCACCGATGAGCTCAAAATTGTTTACAGCGTGGGTGTTGCCCCGCTTAAGTTTGAAGATGCGGCTTCGCGGCCGGCAGGGCTCTTGCCGGATTGGTGGCGGCTGTGGGCTCAAAATGCGGGCAGAAAGATTAAATTTGTCAGAGCGGAATCCTTTAAAGAATCGCTGCAACTGCTCAAAGACGGCAAGGTCGATTTGCATGGCGGTCTTTTCAAGACCCCGCAGCGCGAGAAATTCCTGGATTATTCAAAACCGCTTTTGGCCCTCGACTATTACATTTTCACCCACCCATCGGTTTATCCGATCAAGTCATTGGAAAAAACAGCGGGCTTTTTAGTCGGCATCCAGCAAGGCGGGTATACGGAACAATTGGTGCGCTCCAAAGTACCTGCGAACAGAATTGTTGTCTATGACCGTTTCCAGGATCTGTTCCGGGCCGCCCTTGAGGGTGAAGTAAAGGTGTTTGTCGCAACGGAGCTGAGCCTTTTGTACTTTCTTAAAGAAAATTTCCAGACCAACATCTTCGAAAACAATCGCGATCGACCGCTGTTCTCCCAGGTGTATTACACGGCTGCCAATAAAGGAAATCCGGCGCTGATTCAACAGGTCAATGATGGAATAAAAGCCATTGGCAGCGCGGAAAGAAAGCAGCTGGAGAATAAATGGATTGAAAGGGAGTTTAAAGATATCCCCAAAGCATCGAAGGTTGCTCTGCCTGAAAAAGAAATGATCGCCTTGACTGATGCGGAAAGGCAATGGCTGGCGACCCACAAAAAGATCGTTGTGGGCGGCGAAATGGATTGGGCGCCTTTCGATTTTGTTGATGCGACCGGACAATATGCCGGTGTGGCCAATGATTACCTGAAGGTTATCGGCGAAAATCTGGGTATCGAGGTGCAGATCGTCACCGGTCCCTCCTGGGATGAGCTTTTGACCTTGATCCGCAGCAAAGAGATCGATGTGCTCCCGGCTATTTATCACTCCCGGGAACGGGAAGCCTTTGTCAATTTCACCGATCCTTATCTCAAGTTAACCGAATTTATCTTTACGCGCAGCGACAATCAAAACATTACCAGTATGGTTGGCTTACAGGATAAAACCATCGTCGTTGTCAAAGGCTATACCATTGAAGCAGAACTGCGTTCGAATTATCCGGCCTATGACCTGATAACGGCACCCACGATTCAGGATGCGCTGAAAAAGCTCGTTGTCGGTGAAGCGGATGCCTTTATCGGCGATATCATTTCCACCTCCTACAATATCAAGGAACTTTCGCTTGTGGGCATCAGACCCGCGGCGACGGTTCCCTTTCGGGGGCCAAGTGTCCACATGGCGGTTCGAAAAGATTGGCCGGTTTTAGGAAATCTGATCGATAAAGCTCTCCAAGCGATACCGGAGAGTCAGCACGATGCCATTCGAAACCAATGGATTTCTTTTGCCGAGAAAAAAATCGAGCAAAGCCGCCCTGAAATCGCCCTGACGGCCGAGGAACAGGTCTGGGTCAAACAGCACCCCGTGATCCGGGTGCACAATGAGAAGAACTGGCCGCCGTTCAACTATTTTGAATACGGCCGTCCGCGGGGGCTTTCCATCGATTACATGGATCTGATGGCTGAAAAGCTTGGCATCGAGGTCGAGTACGTCACCGGGCCCAGCTGGAACGAATTTCTGGCAATGGTGAAACGCAAAGAGCTGGATGTGATGCTCAACATCGTGAAAACCGAGGATCGGCAAAAGTACCTTCTGTATACGGAACCGTACGTAAAAAACCCCAATGTTGTCGTCAGTTATCAGAAAAACGCCTATGAGAGCATCGAAGCACTTTTCGGCAAGATTGTAGCCTTTCCCAAGGGATTTTTCTACGAGGAAGTGCTGACCAAATCCTTCCCCCGGATCAATCGTCTGCCGGTGGAGGATACCTTGGCCAGCCTCAAGGCCGTGGTCTTCGGCAAGGCGGATGCCGCCCTCGGGGAGGCGGCCGTGATACGAACCCTGATCAACAAAAATATGCTTTCGGGCCTTCAGGTTTCAGGCGAGGTGAAACTCGGAAATCCCGACCTGACGAATCTGCGGCTTGGGGTGCGGGATGACTGGCCGTTGTTGCAATCCGCGCTGATGAAGGCCATGGCCGAAGTTACAGTGCAGGAGATGAACCAGATCCGGCAAAAGTGGCTGGCGGTCGATAAACGGCAGTTCGATGGGTCGGACGTATCGCTATCTGATGCCTCTGCCGGAAAATTAGCCATTCCTCTTGCGGCTGAAGAGAGCACCTGGCTGGCAGCGCGCAAAAAGATCCGTTTTACGGGAGATCCGGACTGGTTGCCACAGGAGGCGTTCACCAGCCAAGGGCAGTACGTCGGAATCGTAGCGGACATCCTCGATCTGCTTGAGGCCAGGCTCGGCATCGTGTTTGAGCGCGTCCCGGTAAAAACATGGGATGAGGCGGTGCGCCTGGCGGAGGCGGCCGAGGTTGATGTGCTGTCCGAGACAACCAGCTCGGAACGAGCCACGATGACCTTCACCGAGCCCTACCTCCTTTTTCCGGTAGTAATCATCGCTAAACAAGGGACCCAGCCCGTCTCGGGTCCCGGCGAGCTCAAGGGCAAGCGCGTGGCGGTGGTCAAAGGCTATGGGTATGTGATCCCTTTTCGTCGGCAGTACCCGGATCTGGACTACGTGGTAGTGGATACGGTTCGCGATGGTCTTTTACGCTTATCCGCGAAGCAAGTCGATGCCTTCATCTCGGCCGCCCCGACTGCAGCCTATTTAATGTCCGAGCTTGGACTGACGAATCTCAATGTCATCGGGTCCACCGGACTTTCCATCGACCTGGGATTTGGCGTCCGCAAGGATACGCCGGTGCTGGTCAGTATCCTCAATAAAGCCCTGGCCAGCATCACCGAGGAAGAAAAACTCATAATCCGTCAGAAGTGGGTTCCCGTTATAGATACACCCGTTCCGCAAACAGCCGATCCGATTTCCTATGGCCGTCTGATTGGATACGGCATCGCGGTCTTCCTGATTCTCAGCCTGCTGACCTGGGTTCTCATCAAAGTGGCAAAAAAAGAGCAGCTTGCCGTGAGTTTCGGATCGCGCTGGTTTCGGGGGCTCGTCCTGGCCGGTTTGAGTTTTTTCGTTATCGTTGTCTGTCTGCTGGGCTGGTTTACCTTGGACAAGAATAAGGAACAAATTTTGGCCGGTGTCGGCGAAGACCTCACCGAAACGCTGATAAACGCGGATGACCGGCTCAGCTTCTGGGTGGAGAAAAGAATATCCTCACTGAAGCTGCTGGGACGCGATCCGGAGCTGGTAACTCTGGTCAAACGTCTGCTGGCCGTCAAATCCGACCGTGAAAATCTGTTGGCCTCCGATGCGTTGCGGGATGCCCGCGCTTTTTTCAAGAACAACAAGGATGTCTTTTCAAATATCGGCTTTTTTATCATCAACGCCGATCACATCAGCATCGGGTCCATGCGGGACACCAATATCGGTACCCCCAATCTCATTTCACTTCAGAGACCGGAATTGCTCAGGCGGGCATTTGCGGGCGAAGTCCTGTTCGTGCCGCCCATCGAATCCGATGTCCCTCTGGAAAAAGAGCCCCAGGCAGAAGGGGCCCGGAACCCATCCACCAAATTTTTTATGGGGCCCATCCGGGACCCCAGTGGGCAGAGCATTGCGGTGATGACCCTGCGGGTGGACCCTTCCCAGGAATTCTCGCAGCTCCTGCCGCCTTCCATCACGCACAAGACCGGTGAAACTTACGCCTTTAGCGAGCATGGCGAAATGCTTTCGGAAAGCCGGTTTGGAGACCTCCTGCGCCGGATCGGACTGATCGGCGAAGATCAACAGAGTGCTTTGAACGTTGCCATTCGGAATCCGGGTGTCAACCTGGTGGCAGGGCAGCGCCCGCAAATCGAAAGATCGCAACAGCCCTTAACCCGGATGGCATCCGGTGCCATTCAATTAAAGGCTGAAATGACCGAGTCCGGTCACACCCATGGCCACTCGAAAATCGAGATCGATACGAAGGGATACCGGGATTATAGAGGGGTGCCGGTCTTCGGCGCCTGGCTCTGGAATGCCGGTTTGGGGCTTGGCCTGGCGACTGAAATCGATGTCACAGAAGCGATGTCGGACTACTATCAGATACGACGGACGGTTTTGGGGGTTTTGGGAGTTACCCTGTTTCTTTCTGTAAGCGCGGTGTTGCTGGTTCTGATACTGGGCGAACGCACCAGCCATGCGTTGATGAAGGCGCGCGACAATCTTGAAACCAAGGTTGACGAGCGGACCGCCGAATTGCAGGAAAAGCAGGCGCAGCTTGAGGAGGCGCTGGAACGCTCCGGTCTGCTGCTGGATTCCGCGGGAGAGGGAATCTTTGGCGTCGACCTGGACGGGAAGGTGGCCTTCATCAACCCGGCCGCCAATCGAATGCTGGGATTTGAATCCGATGATCTTATTGGACAGGAGGTCCACGAGAAAATTCACCATTCCCACGCGGATGGCACCGGTTATCCCAAAGCAAAGTGCCCGATGTACATGACCCATGTTGATGGCACCGATCACTACGTAACCGATGAGGTGCTCTGGCGCAAGGACGGTACGCCGTTTCCGGTGGAATACACCAGCATGCCGATTAAGAAGGCGGACCGGGTCGTAGGGGCTGTGGTCACCTTCATGGATATTACCGAGCGCAAAAAAATTGAAACCGCTTTGCTGGCTGAGCGCGAACGACTGCAAAAAATTCTTGATACCAGCCCGGTGGGTGTCGGTATATCCACCGAGGGCGTGGTACGCTTCGCCAACCCGCGCTTTGCCGAACTTTTTGATCGCAAGGAGGGGGAGGCGGCGCAAGAGGCCTACGTCAATCCGCAAGACCGGGACCACATCGTGAGCGAGCTAAAAAGCTCAGGAATTGTTCGTGATTACGAGTTGCAGACCTATGGCCGCAACCGGGAGATCCGGGACACCCTGGCGACATTTATCAGTACCGAATATGAAGGCCAAACCGGTATTCTTTCCTGGATGGTGGACCTGGGCGGTCTAAAAGAAGCCGAGCGGGAACTGAAGGCCAAATTCGATGAGCTGGCCCGATTCAGGCGGCTGGCCATCGGCCGTGAACAAAAGATGATCGAACTGAAAAAAGAAATCAATGAACTCATGAAAACATGCGGAATGTCGGAAAAATATAAAATTCATTAAAGGAGAAATTTAATGCTATTGCTTAAAGTGCGATTACAAATAGCGATAAGTACCATATTCCTGGTGGTCTGTTCCGGGAGCAGTGTTGCCGGCAATATCAATTGGCAGAAAATCAAAACCTTACAGGATATGGCGTTTGTCGAATATGTAGAAAGCCTTGACTTAAAAGGGCAGGCTGCTTTGGATTTTTGGAAAAACATTCCGGTGAGCAAGGCAAATCAGCAAGCATACCGGATTTTCCGCAAAGAGGCATTCGCCATATATATGAATAAATACCCCAGGCCGAAAGGAAATATTCCCGAGTTTAAAGTGGGGATGGGAACGGATATAACCGGCCCCATGAGTAAACAAAAATTGAAACTACCGTTCACCAATTACTACCCCCTGGAGGAAGGACCCATCGGAGATCCGCAAAAGATTTATCGAATCGGGTATACGATTCATGGCTTTACCCATCCCTGGCTCTTGAACAATGCGGATTCAGCGATGTGGGAGGCAAGCAGGCATTCCAATGTGCGGCTTACAATTCTCGATCCGGAATTTGATAACCACAAGCAGGTTCAGCAAATCGATGCGTGGGTCGCAGACGGTCTCGATGGCATAATGATATGGCCCATGCAGGAAGCCCCTACCGGGCCACCGGTACAGCGGGCGATCGCTGCCGGCATTCCCTGTGTGTCCATAGACAGAATGGTGGGGGCAAACAAAATCAATGCACGGGTAACGGGCAATTTCCCGGCCAATGGTACCCAACAAGGTATGTACCTGGTTCACAAACTTCTGCAGGAAAATAAGCAAGTAAAAGGTACGGTTCTAATGATTCGAAAACCCCTGGGAAGTACGGCTGATGCCATGCGAACAGGACATTTCCTCAAGGTCATCAGCTATTTTCCGGGTCTCGAAATAGTCGGTAGCTTTCACAACAGCAGCAACCGGCAGGATTCGTTTCAGCAGGTCAGCGATGCGCTGAATAAGCACAGTGAATTGGATGTGATATTTTGTACGGGCGCCGAACAGGGTATGGGCGCTGTGCAGGCCATCGATGCCGCCAAGAGATGGGACAGCCGGGCAGGCCATAAGCGAATCATCGTGCTGAGCAATGATGATCTTTTTGAATCACTAGATGCGATCGGCAAAGGGAAAATGGCCATGACGGCGCCTTATACACCGTTGCTCGGAGCGCTGGGGGTGCGGATATTATTAAAAATGGTAGCCGGTGAAAAAGTCCCGCAGGATGTCATTACGCCGGATCTGCCCATGGTCACAAAAATTAGTGAAACCGTATTTGGTATCGAAACTGTCAGCATCGATAAATGGATGCCGTACACGTATGGGAGGCAGGAATAAACCATGTCGCCAAATTTGACAATTCGCACCAAGTTGACCATTGTATTGCTTACCCTGGCCTTGATACCTTCTCTATTGCTTGGATATATTTCTTTAAGGGTTTCACGTACCGCCCTGTCTGAACAGGCATTTAGTCACCTGATAAGTACCCGGGATGCCAAGAAAGCTCAAATCCAACGGTATTTTCAAAAAATCAGAGCGGATATTTCCGTATTGGCCAATTCGTCTCATATTGTCGCGGTGCTGGATGGTTTTTCTTCAACCATGGAAGATGGACGGATTAATGAGGCCCAATACAGTTATTTCGAAAGTTTGGAGTACGGAGACTCATTCAGGAAGTTTAGCCAGGAATATGGCTACTACGATCTGATGCTGATCACCAAAGCAGGTGATATTGTATATTCTCTTGAAAAAGAGTCCGATCTGACCCAGAACGTCCTGACGGGTGAGCTGAAAGATACCCATCTGGGCCAACATTTCCGTGATGGTTTAGAATCCATTGACATTACCGATTTTAAACCCTATCCCCCGTCTGATAATGAACCCCTCGCGTTTGCGCTTTCACCCATCGAATTATTGGATCAAATCGAAGGCGCGGTGGTGTTAAAGCTCTCCGATGAGGTCCTAAATACGATTATGACGGAACGCTCCGGTCTGTCGGAAAGCACCGAGGCCTACCTGGTCGGTCCGGATAATCTCATGCGTTCCGATTCCTATTTGAGCCCGCAAACACACACCGTCAAGGCGTCTTTTTCAAATCCGATCGAGGGCAAGACGGATACCCGGGCCAGCAGGGAAGCGCTTGCCGGAACGAGCGGGAACGGGCTTATCACCGGCTACAGAGGCGTACGCGTTCTTTCCGCCTATGGTCCGGTTACCTTTGGCAGCACAACCTACGCCCTAATTGTCGAAATCGATGAGAAAGAGGCTTTTAGCCCAATATCCGATCTTAAGATGTTTATGGGTGCTTTTGCGGCGGCTGTCATGCTTATTACCGTTCTGGCCTCCTTTTATATTGCCAATAAATCAACTAAACCCATCAGAGAACTAACGCAGTCCTCAATCGAAATAGCGGCGGGAAATCTCGATACCGAAATCAATGTGGCTAGTAGTGATGAACTGGGCGTGCTGGCGCAAAGCTTTTCAACGATGCGGAATTCAATACGGCAAGCCCATGATGTTCTGGAACAAAGAGTTGAAGAGCGGACGGCTGAATTAAAAAAATTATCAATCGCCGTTGAGCAGAGCCCCGCCTCGGTGGTTATTACCGATCCTCAAGGAACCATCGAATACGTCAACTCCAAGTTTTGCGAGGTTACAGGCTACAGTGCCGAGGAGGCCATTGGCCGGAACCCGCGTATTCTTAGGTCCGGCGAAACGCCCCCGGAGGTTTATCTGGAACTCTGGAAAACCATCACCGCCGGCCAAGAATGGCGCGGTGAGTTAAGAAATAAAAAGAAAAACGGTGCGTTATATTGGGAGTCCGTATCCATTTCACCGATCACCGCCGGCGATGGATCCGTTCAATTTTATTTGGCCGTCAAGCAGGATATCACCGAGGCCAAGCAGATGGAGGAGAGCATCCGCGAACAGGAGGCGCGGTTTCGCGGATATTTTGAGCACAGCCAGGTCGGGATGGCGGTCACTTCACCGACCAAAGGATGGCTTGAGGCCAATGATCAATTGCAGAAAATGCTTGGCTATACGCTGGACGAGCTGCGTCAAAAAAACTGGGCCGAGCTGACCCATCCCGAAGACATCGAGGCGGATGTACAACAATTCGAACGGATGCTGGCCGGTGAGATCGACGACTACACCCTTGACAAGCGCTTTATCCGCAAGGATGAAGAGATTGTTTATACCAATTTAACCGTTGCCTGTATACGCGATAAAGCGGGCGATGTCCTTAATGCCCTGGCGTCGTTTCAGGATATTACCGAGCGCAAAAAAATGGACGACGCTCTGCATGAGCGGATCAAAGACCTGGATGAGGCCCAGTCGGCCATGCTCAACATGATGGAGGACCTGGACGAGGAAAAGGCCCGGGCTGAGGAGGCCACCCGGGCCAAGAGTGATTTTCTGGCCAACATGAGCCACGAGATCCGCACCCCGATGAACGCGGTTATCGGTATGGCGCACCTGGCGCTGAAAACGGAACTGACACCCAAACAGCATGATTATTTGAGTAAAATTCAATCATCCGCCAATTCGCTGCTGGGCATCATTAATGACATCCTGGATTTTTCCAAAATTGAAGCCGGCAAGCTGGATATGGAAGCCGTGGAGTTTGATCTGGCTGAGACCCTGGACAATGTCGCCAACGTGATCACCGTCAAAGCCCAGGAAAAGGAGGATCTGGAGGTTTTGTTTAACCTCGATTCCCAGGTGCCCAACTTTCTGGTCGGAGATTCGTTAAGGCTCAATCAAATTCTGGTTAACCTGGGAAATAACGCAATAAAGTTCACCGAGCACGGTGAGATAGTCGTGACGACCAAGGTATCAGAACGGTCGGATGCTAAGGTCACCCTTCAGTTTTCAGTGCGGGATACGGGGATTGGCATGACCGAGCAGCAGCAGGCCAAACTATTCCAGGCTTTCTCCCAGGCCGACACCTCAACCACCCGGAAATACGGCGGTACCGGGTTGGGGCTGACCATCAGCAAACGCCTGGTGAATATGATGGGCGGAGAAATCTGGATCGAAAGCGAGCCCGGGCAGGGCACCACATTCCACTTTACGGCCGATTTTGGTCTGGGAAAAGAAACGGTAAAAAGACGCTTTGAGCCAGGGCCGGATCTCAGGGGGTTGAAGGTACTGGTGGTGGATGACAATGCCACTTCGCGGGAGATCTTGCAGGATATGCTGGAGTCGTTTACCTTCGAGGTGTATCTATCGGCCTCCGGAGAAGAGGCACTGGAAGAGATCGAAAGAGCCGACCGGGATAAACCGTTTGAGCTGGTGATCATGGATTGGAAAATGCCGGGAATGGACGGCATCGAAGCTTCCAATCGAATCAAAAGCCACCGGAGATTGACTAAAATACCCGCCATCGTTCTGGTGACGGCCTACGGCCGGGAAGAAGTCATGCGCCAGGCCGATGAAGTCGGGTTGGATGGCTTTCTGCTCAAGCCGGTGAACTCATCGGTGCTGTTTGATGCCATCATGCAGGCCCTGGGAAAAGAGGTTCAAGACGTGTTGCGGGCAGGCCGCAAAAAAGAACCGGGCACCGAGGAGTTAAACGCTATTTCCGGGGCCCGGGTGCTGCTGGTGGAGGATAACGAAATTAACCAGCAGGTGGCACAGGAAATTCTGCAAGGCGCTGGACTGATCGTTACGGTTGCAAACAATGGTCAGGAAGGCCTCGAAGCGGCCAAGAAAAACCAATATGATGTCATCCTGATGGACATCCAGATGCCGGTGATGGATGGGTATACCGCCACTCGCAAAATACGCGAGTGGGAAGTTGGAAGTGGCAATGCGGAAGTTGGAATGCGGAATGGGGAAGGCGGAAGGCGGAATAAAATTGGACAGGATTCCGATTTAAATTCCGAATTCAAAAGCATCCCCATAATCGCAATGACAGCCCATGCCATGGCCGGGGATGAGAAAAAAAGCCTTGAAGCCGGTATGGATGGTCACGTAACCAAGCCCATTGATCCGGTGCAGTTATTTGGCGCCTTGCACAAATGGATCAAACCGCCTGCCGAGCGGACCGTCGTTCCTGTATCACCAGCACGTGACGCGTCTATTGAACCTGATCAAGCGCTGCCGGATGAAGAGACGCTGCCGGAATCTCTAGCGGGATTTGATCTTGCGGCCGGTTTGGCACGTTTGATGGGAAATAAACATCTTTACAGAAAGTTGTTGGTGGATTTTGGTTCAAAATACACAGCGGCAGCCCGTGATATCCGCGAGGCAATAGATGGAAAAGATTTTGATCAGGCCCACAGCCTGGTTCACAACCTGAAAGGTCTGGCGGGCAATCTGGAAGCCAAAGACCTCCAGGCGGCAACCGTGGAAATGGAAAAACTGGTTAAAGGACAGACGGAAAAGACGGCCTCGGATAAAGAACTGAACCTGAAATCTGCTAATCTGGCAGACGCCCTTAACCGGGCGCTTGAAGCAGTTCAAACATTAGGCGGCACGGCTGCAATGACGACGATTGACAGCAGTGAAGACGCGAGGGTATCGGTACCTCCGGAACTGATAAAAAAGGTGACTGAAAGCATCAAAGCGGCGGCTGATATGGGGGATGTGGCACAAATTAAATCAATTGCCGAAGCGTTGAAGTCCGAATCCGAAGCCGCGGCACCTTTTTGTAACAAATTAGTTGATTTGGCCGAGGATTTTGACTTTGATGGTATTGAAAAACTTCTGCTCGAGTTAAGTAACTGAGGGGTCGGGGAGTTTTTTAAAGCCGTCCCGCGACGTGAAAATTAATGAGATAAGATTGACCATCACCCTAATTTACCTATATGGTACCTGGCTTTACTTCTCAAATATGAAATTCCTCTCATCAAACCTATCCGCGATTTGATAATTGCATAGAGGACCCAGCACTATTGGATTTTCTTGCCAACCATGATTTTGTAGTGTAACTTGCCAACGCTCGTATTATTTATCAAAGATTGGAGCCAAATGGCAGACCAACAACCCTCGAACCATGAGCTTTCCATAAGCGCCGTGGTATTTACGATATTTCTGTGCATAATTTTCGGATCAAACGCTGTTGCCGTAAAAATTGCTTTTACGGGCATGGGCGTTTTTACCTCGGCAGCCATCCGCTTTGCTATTGCCGCCATTGCTATTTATCTTTGGGCCAGAATAACAGGACGAACGATTGCTCTGAAAAAAGGGCAAATTCATCAGGTGTTAATTTTTTCAACACTTTTTACCGTCCAGCTGTCCTTATTTTATCTTGGCCTCAGCAAATCCAATGCATCCCGCGGTACCTTGCTATCGAATCTGCTTCCTTTTTTTATCTTATTTCTGGCGCACTTCTTTATTCCGGGAGATCGGATCACCAAGAGAAAGTTTTTCGGAATTTTGCTGGGATTTACCGGCGTCGTATTTATGTTTATAGATGAAAAAGCCATTCAGGCCGGTTTTAGAACGGGGGATATAATTATCCTGTCTGCCGTGACCATCTGGTCCTGTTCCACAGTTTATTTGAAACGGATTATTAACACTTTTTCTCCTTTTCAGGTGGTGCTGTATTCAACCATGTTTTCAGTTCCGCTTTTTCTGGCTGAGGCATTGTTATGGGACAACGTTATGATTTTCAACCTGGATGCTTGGGTCATCGGCGCTATGGTATACCAGAGTCTTATTACGGCATCTTTTGGCTTTGTGGCCTGGAACACCCTGCTCAAGAAATACGGAGCGGTATCGTTGCACTCGTTCGTATTTATTATGCCGATTGCGGGCGTCGCATTAGGAGGGTTGGTGTTGGGGGAGCCAATTACAATTAAAATCCTGCTGGCACTTCTTTTTATCGTATTCGGAATTCTTGTGGTTCATTGGCATCCGAAGAGAGAAGCACCGGCCTATCCGATCCGGCGGGGGATATGAGCAAAAATTACTTTAAGCAGCATTTCCGTAGTCTTTGGACCAATGAATTAAATTATTTTCTAAACCCGCCGGATATATGCCCCTGCCGGGCTATTTTAAATGAATTTCCGCCGCTGGGCATTTAGAAGCGTCCGTTTGATGATCATACAAATTCAATTTAAAAAACTGAGGAAATCCTTATAAAAGATGAGAAAAATCCTATATTTAATATTTGCTGTCATTATTGCTTTTCTGGGGTATCGGATTTTTTTTACTTCCTTGCCGGGAAAAACCAATGATCTTGCCGGTCAGACAATTATCTGCTTTGGAGACAGTTTGACATACGGGACCGGAGCCGGCAAAGAAATGGATTATCCCTCGCAGTTGTCCACAATGATTGCCGGGCCGGTGATCAATGCCGGTGTGCCGGGGGATACGACTGCCCGGGCATTGCAACGGCTTGAGCGGGATGTATTAGCTAAATCTCCTGATTTGGTGCTGCTCACCCTGGGCGGCAACGATCTTAAAAACGGTGTTGCCAGGGATGTGGCCTTTGAAAATTTGAAGAGAATTGTTGATTCGATACAGGAAACAAGAGCCAGGGTTATTATTGGCGGACTCTGGTTTCCACTAAGAGATCGCGGTTTTGGCAGGGCTTATCAGGAACTGGCTGATGAGACCGGTGCGGTTTTGGTTCCGAACATTTTTGAAGGCATAATGGGAAATGGCAAATTAATGAGTGATCCAATTCACCCCAACGATGCGGGCTATAAAATAATCGCCGAGCGGTTTCATGAGGCGATCCTTCAACTCTAATTGAGCGGATGAATTACCAGTACCGAACCCGCCCGATGTCCACATGCACAAAATCAGATTTCGGGTAATAGCCGACACCGCCGACTTTCAGTTTTCGGGCAACATTTCGTAATTGCCGCGTCCTGAACCCGGAAATTCGGATATCAATGGCTTTGCCCTGCATGTGCAGGCTGCGGGAGGCCACGCCGGTGCTTTTTTTTCTAAGTTTTTTATTCGTAGCGGGTGACCGGTAGCCGGATATGACGTGAAATGGTTCTCGCGGATTGGTCTTAAGGGAGACGGCGTGCAGCAGGTCAAGCAATTGGGTATCGATGGCCTTAACTTCGCCGTTGCGATGATCACGCAAAATGTGGTTTATTTTTGATAAGGCTTTATTATCATATTTACCGCTGCGGCAGTAGCAGACATGCAGCCGCTCGTTGGTGTGTGTGTTATAAAATGCCAGGTTTTTGAATGCGTCAGCCTTGGAATCAAAAGCGGCCAATGCTGAAACAGGGTTCAGCACGGCACCCGTGACCACCAATCCCAGTTTCAAAAAATCACGACGCAACAGTCGGCTATCTGCGCGCCGGTATCTGTTTATAGAAAAATACATTATTTTTTCCTCCAAAACTTCTGAATTCTAATGCATTTTTCAAAAATAGTCAATTTTTGAATCCAACACCTATTTCAGGCCGAATTTTACCAGCACCTGATTCAACACAACATCATTTAAAACCTGGATTCCTTCATTTTGCAGTCCTTCGGCAAATCGGGCAGCAAATCCGCAGCATCTTTCAATTAAGTCGCTTAACCCGGTTGTACCCAACGAGCGCAGCGCTGCCCAGACTTCGATGCCGCGGGCGCGGCGCGACATTTCGGGGACATAATGGGACGGTTCTCTTTTTTCACCTTCGATCAGATATGCTGCATGGCTGGACATGGCAGCCAACAAATGCCGTGCCTCGCGCACGAAGATAAGACCGCTGTCATAGGGAACGTTGAGCCACTTGTGGGCATCCGTAGCCCATGAATCGGCATTTTCAACTCCTTTTGCAAGCGCCGATTTTTTTGGAGCTGCCGCGGCCCACAATCCAAAGGCCCCATCGACATGGACCCAGGCGCCGGCTTCTTTGGCCTTTAAACAAATTTCTTCGGCCGGATCAAAGGCACCGGTATTTACGTTTCCCGCCTGAGTGCAAATGATGGTTGGGCCGGCAATGGGGGGAAATGATTCCGCCCGCATCCGACCTTGGTCATCAACGGGAATTCTGACAACACGATCCCGGCCCAGTCCAAGCATGCTCAGTGCTTTTAACACGCTGACATGGACTTCTTCACCGACAATGACCTCAATGGCCGGTGCGCCAAACAGTCCGCGGGATTCAACATCCCACCCCTGCTTTTGCAGCAGTGCATGCCGGGCGGCGGCCAGGCCGGTGAAATTGGCCATGGTTGCACCGGTTGCAAAGCCAATTGCGGTTTGTGGCGGCAGCCTGAGCACGGAAACCAGCCATTTACGGCAAACTTCCTCGATGAATGACGCAACCGGCGATGCCGTTTCCAACACCGCATTCTGATCCCAGACTGCGGCCAGCATGTTGGCTGCCATCGTTGGCGGCAAGGCGCCACCGGTGACGAATCCGAAATACCGGTTGCCGGCGCTGGCGACCGTTGCGCTGGAACCGACGTCATCTAATTCGGCCAGAACTGTTGCCGGATTAATTGGATGGTCTTGCAGAGGCACATCCAGCCTCTTTAGGCCTGCAACAGTATCCGGTGCCGGGCTGACCCGCCTGGTTGGCAGTTCTGTCAGGTATCGATTGGCCCGCATGATAACTTCCGAAAGCAGATAATCCATTTTCTATTGCCTTTTCAATTCATCCCATGCCTGCATGGCCCGCCGTTGATGCGGAATCGTGATGGTGCCGCCGACGATAAGGCCGATAAAAAGTGCTTCCTCCAGTTCTTCGTCGCTGACGCCTTCTTCAAAACACCGGATGATGTGGTATTTGATGCAGTCGTCACACCTTAACACAAAAGAGGCCACCAGACCCAGTAGTTCTTTAACTTTACAAGAAAGCGCGCCTTCCCGGTAGGACTGCGAATCGAGGCTGTAAAATCGTTTGGTGCCCTGACCGGCGTACTCCATTACGAGTTCATTTAATGTTTCTCTTTCTTTTTGAAACTTTTCGATAATTCCCATCGGCATGATCACCCCCATATATTGTAATGATTGAATAATTAAGGTCCGCCTCGCGGATCAATTTTAAATTTTCCACCCGGTATGGTGGGTCCGGGTTGGGCATTTCGCATAAAGTTTTTTCAATAAATACCGATAGAATTTCTAGAGTACAAGATTCGGTCTTGAAATATCAATCATTCACGCCGCGTTCGCATTTCGTTATACAGGCGGGAGGTATACGCTGTGAGTCTCTATAGTGTTATTTTCGAAGGAAAAATCTCCAACGGATCTCAACTTCAAGAAGTCAAAAGAAATCTGGCGGCTTTATTTAAAATAGATGATCAAAAAGCAGACCTCCTTTTCACAAAACCACAGGTTGTCCTGAAAAAGGGCCTGGATTATGATTCGGCTGTTAAATACCGTAAAGTCTTACTAAATACGGGAGCAGTCTGCAATGTTAAAGCAGACGCTGGCCCCTCCGATAATTTCCAGGTTGAAAAAGCAACCCCGGCAGGCACGACTGTTCAGGCCCTGAAGCAGTCAGTTCCACCGCCGGTTTCAAATCAATCTTCCAACTACTTAACTGAAGATACAGCACATTTGGAATTAGAGCAGTCTGATGAATCATCCTCGGAGAGTACATCCCGCAAAGGGATTGGTGACATTATTACGGGAGTTGTTCTCATTGGTACCGGCTTCGCCTTTGGCGGATCTGTCTTTTTTGGCAATCCCGGCCCTTTGGACTACCTCTTTGATGGTCTCGGCATATTTTGGATCGGGCGCGGGGTCTATAAGATGGTGCGCTGACCGTGCCCCCATCTATCCTTTGCCTTGAAAGTGGGTAATCGGCTGAATGCCTGCCTTTAAAATTGCGGCGCGAACGAGGATCGTGACGGCATCGAAATAGGGGAGTGACAGGTGTTTCTGCTTGAGGGCCAGCGGAACTTCGGTGCAGCCCGCAATAATGCCCTGGGCCCCTTCAGGTTTTTTAGCGATCAAGCTCTCGGCTGCAGCAACTAATTCATCCGTAATTTCAGATCTGGTGCGAGAGGGCCTGCTGCTTTTAATGTCATAGATTGCACTCATGATCCTAGACTGCATCGCATCGTCCGGCACAAGTGTTGTAATATCTTCTAATGCAATTCGTTTCTGAAACAGCCCCCCGCTGACCGTACCGGTGGTTCCCAGCAGGCCGACTTTTTTAATTTCCGGATGGTCCCGGGTGATAGCCTCGGCCACCGCATCAAAAATAGACATAATAGGCAATTCGATCTGCTGCTGGACATCCGCTAAAAAAACGTGGGCTGATACACAGGGAATAATAATAAATTCGGCCCCGGCACGCTGCAGGGCCTGGCAACCCGCTACCATTATCGGTACCGGTGATTCACCGTCGCCGATAATGGCTGCCGTGCGATCGGGCACCTTGGGATTGGAATCGATGACGACCCTCAGGTGATCCTGATCATATGTGGCCGGCGTGTTTTCAATAATTTTAGCAAAACAATCCACGGTGGCTTCCGGTCCCATACCGCCAAGGATACCGATTACTTTTTCCATCTATAATTGCCTCTGTTTTGAGTGAAGGAATGGATTCCAATCGGGTCATTTTTCTGACAGGATCAACTGGATCAACTGGATTTTTTCTCGGTGTCCGGAAATTGAAAAAACCGAATGACCCTGTAAATCCGGTCTACTTTAAATTTTGAAATGGTATGGTATATTCGCACCATTTTACAAGATCTGATCCAAGAACTCCCGGGCCCTTTCACTTTTGGGATTGTTGAAGAATTCGTCATAGGTGCCGCGTTCGACAATCTTACCGAAGTCCATAAAGATAATTTCATCGGCCACCTCACGGGCGAAGCCCATCTCGTGGGTGACGCACAGCATGGTCATGCCTTCCTTTGCCAGTTTAGCCATAACGTCCAAAACTTCTTTGATCATTTCCGGGTCCAAAGCCGACGTCGGTTCGTCAAACATCATATACCGCGGCTCCATGGCCAGCGAGCGGGCAATGGCCACCCGTTGCTGCTGGCCGCCGGAAAGATTGGCCGGGTAGGCAGCGGCCTTTTCGGGGATGCCAACTCGTTTCAACAGCACCATGGCTTTTTGTTCGGCCTTTTGTTTGGGCCATTTGCGCACCTTCATCGGCGCCAGAGAGATGTTTTGCAAAGCGGTCATGTGCGGATAGAGCTCGAATCGCTGAAAGACCATGCCGATATTTTCCCGCAGCTTATACAGATTCGTCCGGGGGTCGCTGAGCGAGACGCCATCGACAATGATTTCGCCTTCCTGATACGGTTCCAATCCGTTGACGCAGCGCAGCAGGGTGCTCTTGCCCGATCCGCTCGGGCCGCAAATGACAACGGTTTGGCCACGCTCAATCGTTTCATTCACCTCCGTCAGCACTTGAAAATCACCAAACCACTTACTTACGTTTTTTATCTCAATCATAGCAAACCTGTCTTTCTGCCTTTTTCCTCGAAATGCCGGGAGATTTGAGAACCGATAAAACAGAAAATGAAGAAAACAATGGCCACAAAGCCAAAAAGCTGGATGGAGCGAACCTCCAGGTTGTCCACGATGGAGGTTCGCCGCACGAATTCCTGCAGGCCGATGACAAAGGCCAGGCTGGTGTCCTGGAAGGTAACAATCGACTGGGTGATCAAACTGGGCAGCATGCGCCGGAATGCGATCGGTATCAGAATGTAGCGGGCCGTCTGACCAAAGGTCATGCCGGTAGAGTAGGCCGCCGCGCTCAAATCTTTGCTGATGGACTGGTAGCCGGCGCGGAAAATTTCACCGAAATACGTTGCCTCGAAAATAATAAATGAGATGACCGCTGAGAGAAACGGATTTAACGGGCGTCCGGCGATGATCGGCATGACAAAGTAAAACCAGAAGATAACCAGAATCAGCGGCATGTTGCGCAGGAAATTAACATACCAGGTAACCGGGTAGTAGATCCATTTTCTTTTTGAGATCCGACCCAGACCGACCAGGGCACCCAGGACGATTCCACCGATCAGGGCAAAGAACGTTAATTCAAGGGTCACGAGAAAACCGCCCATCAGGAAGCCGATATTGTTCGTTACCGCATCAAACATGGCTACCTCCCGATCATGCCCGGTATCTTGAATTTGTTTTCGACAATGCCCATGATCCGCACGACGGTCAGACCTAAAATCAGATAAATGGCCATTGCGCCGGTGGTTGCTTCAAGACCGTGGAATGTTTCGGCGTCGATGCGATAGCTCATAAACGTGAGCTCCGCCACCCCTATTGTCATAGCCACCGATGAATTTTTGAAGATGGTCAGAAACTCGGTTGTCAACGGCGGCATAATTATTCGGAGGGCATACGGAATGATCACATGGCAGTACATCTGGTAGTGGGTCATGCCGGTGGATAACACCGCCTGGTACTGGTCGGCACCAATGGACGCGAAACCGGCCCTTAAGTGTTCAGCCACCCGCGAAGCGGTATACAATCCCAGGGCCAGAATGGCGATGTAGTAGTTGAGACCCATGATGCGGTTGATTTGACGCCCCAGGTCTTCGCCGAAAATCATCGGTCCGGCATAGTACCAGAAAAACAGCTGAACCAGGAATGGAATGTTGCGGAATACTTCGGTATAGGCCGTGGCGATAAAGCGCAGCCAGCGCCAGGGCGTTACCCGCAGGGTTCCGACGAATATTCCCAGGAAAAAGGCGATAATCCAGGCCAGAAAACCTATTTTGATGGTCAACCACAGCCCCTGCAGCAACCATACGCCATAAGGCTGCCGCCACAAGACCCCCCAGTCAAAGTCGTATGCAAAGCCCATTAATTATACCCTCCGGGAAATTCGAAACCCCTGGCCCAGACCTGGATCGTATACACCACATTTTGTGAAACATAATTTCCCAGCTTAGAAAAAGCAGAAGCCAAGTAGTAGCCGTCGCGCCAGGGCAGGCCGAAACCCGAAATTAGAAACAAATCCGAAATTAGAAAATTATAATGACCAAAACAGTTCTATTTGATTTAAAACTAAGGTCATGGTCAGTAAATACCGGATGGCGGCAAGGATTGATTTTGCCAACAAGTTGTGAAAAAAAATTGTTGCACGCGCAAAAGATACTGAATTTACACTACCTAAAGCCCATGGGAGATGGATAATTTAAGCCTAAAAATATTTTGAAAAAATAGATACCTGAATTTTTAAGTAACAATCATCGCTATAAGTCAATTGCGGTAACTTGACCTCGTACGTCACTAAAGGTTATTTGCGTGCAAAATTCAGGTTACTTCTTCCACCACCCATCCGATATCGGGTATACCATCATCTGGAGGTACTGTTGGTAGGCCTCTGACATGGGAATGGGCACGACCCCCTTGGGTCCCATCCACTTTTCATAAAGCGCATCGAATTTGCCGGTATGGATGGACCACAGAACCGTGTTGTTGACAAAGTCGCGGAAGTCGGAATGGCCTTCGCGCATGATATAGGCATAAGGCTCATAGGCGATGGCAAATGGAACCGTCATCCACTTGTCCGGATTCTGATCCTTCATGCGCAATCCCTCCAGCAGGCTGCGATCGGTGGAGTAGGCATCGATTTTTCCGCTTTTTAATGCCAGCATGCCCTGGGGATGGGTTTCGGTGACAACGATGTTGGCTGGTTTGAACTTGCCTTCTTTGGCCAGCATTTCGACTGCTCTGAGGTTGGTAGTTGCCCGCGCAGCACCTACCAATTTGCCGTTTAGATCCTCAAGGCTTTGAACGCCGCTGTCTTTGGCCACCAGAAAGGTTGTCTCCGAGAAGAAGAAGATCATGCTGAAATCAGCCTGCTCCTCACGTTTTTGGGTATAGGTGGTCGAGCCCATTTCGACATCGACGGTACCGTTGACAACCATGGGGATACGGGTTTTGGGAGTTACCGTAAACGGAACGATTTCAATGGTTTTGCCGAATCGCATACTCAAATACTTTGCCAGTTCGCCGGCCATGTCCACTGAAAACCCCACGTGTTTGCCGACCTTGGGATCGACAAAAGCGAAGGGGATCGAGCCCTCCCTGAATCCCAGTTTGATCTTGCCGGTTTTCTCGATCTTATCCATGGTTTTATCCGCCATGACCGGAACAGCCAAAAAGGTCATTGCAATGACAACTGCCAATCCTATGATGCTAAATCTTTTCATACCATCCTCCTTTTTTGATTGGTTATTAATTTAGCGCTGTGAGCGGCAGATTGAAAATTGGGTTGAAATTGGAAAGTTATAACCCTAGATGAGCGAAATTTATCCCCGATCATCCAGGGCCAGGGTTCCCCGTGAGATAATGTCGCTAAATAGAATTTTCTGATAAAAAAGTCAATTACAATAAGAGGTTGATTTATCTTGGGATATATCGAGCTAAGCTAAAGTATGAAATTATAAGGCGGACCACAATATGTTGTATCCGCCATTTCGACAGCCCTTCCTTTACCATCCCCGCATCGGAGTCCACTCGTCGACGACCTGATCTTCTTCAACGACATGGTATTTTGGAAACAGGGCGGCGGTCAGGCAGGAATGGTTGGGGATGATCTGAAGCAGGCTTCCGACGGGATGCTTTTCGAAGGCAATCGGGTCATTGGAGGTGATCAGACCGTGTTCCTGGCAGATACTGAAAAGTCTTAGACGAGGATGATTCAGTACGGCCCCGAAAACAATTTCATCACCCAGGTGATCCGCGCCTAAATCTTTGGAGAGCGCCAGAGCGCCGGCATCGATCAGCATCTGATTGTGGGCCGGATAATGGGCCGCCACGGTGGTCAGAACCGTTGCCGCGACTTGCTCCGGGCGACAGGATCCAATGTCGGCTTGAAACTTGTCAAAAAAAACATAGTTGCCCGGACGAATTTCAGTGACGCCCTGCCAGTCGGGCGCATGCATTGCGGTGGGGGTTGAGCCGACACTGACTGTATCGCATGCGATTCCGCCATTCTGCAATTGCTCGGCAAATTGAGCCATGACGTCACGTTCCTGCCTGGCAACCTCAACGATTTCAGCAGGATTGCTGCAGTGATAGGAATGGCCGGCGTGGGTTAGGATTCCTCTGAAGTCAATGTAATCGGAGGCAGCAAGCTGGCGGGCGAGCTGAACACTTGCGGGCTTTGACGGGTCAACGCCGGCTCGATGATACCCGCAATCCACTTTTAGAAATACCTTGAACTTGATACCATGCTCCCGGCCGTATTCTTCAACCGCTGACAGGGTTTGCGGCTGGTCGAGTAAAATATTGAATACGTTGAGACTGGCGGAAAGCTCGGCCGCTTCGCTCAACTTGTTGGCGGTGATGGGAAAGGCATAGGAGATGTCCTTAAATCCAGATTTTTGATAAAATCGGGCTTCGGCCAGGGTCGAAACAGTGATGCCGGGCGCTTCAGGGGCCGTTTGCATTTTGGCGATTTCAGCTGTTTTGTGGGTCTTGACATGCGGCCGGAGGTTAACATTGTTCTTCTGCGCCCGCGCTTTCATCATTTGTACATTGGCTTTTAGCTTAGGAAGATCAATCAAAAAAGCCGGTGTTTTTAATTCTTCTATTCTCATTTTGTTATTTCTAAAATTAAATGGACAGTTGAGATCAACTTTAATAGCAGCGCTGGGTTTCACCGCCTTCGGCAGGTCAACTCACGATCTTACCCTATACCTTATGCACCATGCGCTATTTACTCCGCCCTGAAAAATATCCAATAACTTCAGATTTTAATTGCTTCTTAGTTTACATAATAAACAAGCCGCTGATTAGAATCACAAACAAATAACGCTTAAAAAACATGCGCAGCATAAAGTAATTAATCCGCGGAGTTTCGATATAACAGCATTCTTCAGTATCCACCGAAGCGCCTTCAAACTTGTCATATGCTATTTTTCAGGGCGGATTAATTAAGTATTTCATCCATATATACATACAATGCCGGCGAGCCGCCGGTATGGACAAACAGTACGTTTTCATCTTTGCTGAAGAAGTCTTTGCGGATCAGGTCAATAAAACCGGCCATTGCTTTGCCCGTGTAAACCGGGTCCATCAGAATTCCTTCCAGCCTGGCCAGCATGCGAACCGCTTCCGCCATTTGCGGGGTCGGCAGAGAATAACCCGGCCCGACGTAATCGCCGAAACACAGCACCGCATCACGCGGAATCGCAGAATTGATGCCGACATGGGCAGCGGTCTGCTTGACAAGATCATAAACCATTTCTTCCTGCACATCTTTTTTGCGACTGACATTGACACCGATTACGGGAATATTGCTGTTGTTGCCGTAAAATCCGGTAATCAGACCGGCGTGGGTGCCGGTGCTGCCGCTGGCGCAGACCACCCGGTCAATTTTAAGGCTATTCTCAAACATCTGGTTTAAAATTTCTTCGGCACATGCCACATAACCGGTGGCACCGATCGGATTGGAACCGCCACCTGGGATGATATAAGCCTTGCGCCCTTCTGAAGCCACCTCTTCGGCTACCTGCTGCATTTCATGCATCATGTCGGAGCCGCCCGGGACCACCTTGATTTTTTCAACACCCAACAACTGAAAAAGGAAATTGTTGCCCCCTGCCTCCGGGTTGTAGCTGTCGGCGACCCGCTCTTCTAAAACCAGTCGGCACTTCAACCCTTCTTTTACCGCAGCAGCCAGGGTCAGCCGACAATGGTTGGACTGCACCGCGCCACAGGTGATCAGCGTGTCGGCTCCCCGGGCCAGGGCCTCGGCTGCCAGAAATTCGAGTTTTCTGGTTTTGTTGCCGCCGCCGGTCAACCCGAGCAAATCGTCGCGCTTCATATAGATTGTCGGCCCGCCAAGGGTATCAGAAAGTCTGGACAGTTTTTCAATCGGGGTTTGCCCCGCGGTGTAGCGTCGGCGTGGGAATTTGGCCAGATTCATTTTGATGCTCCTGATTTAATTTTATTGGACACGGATCTTAAAAAGGTTCAAAGGTTCACAGTTAATAGGTTCAGGGCTACGGGTTCCTTGTTCAGAGTTTCAGTCTCCAGCCTGCTGCAATCGACCCGAGGAAATACCTTCAGAAATATAATCGAATTAATATCCCCGTTTCCCGTGGTCGACGGACCATCCGGCTTAAGATGGGTTATTTTGAGGTACTGACCTCAAATCTTGCTAAGATCATGCATTTTAACCCTGGGCCCTAAGCGTTGACCTGTGAACGGTCATGACTAACTAGCATTGGGAAAGTTTCAAAAAAAGGATCGACTGTCAATAGGCAGTTAAAAATATTTTAAGCTCTTATTGACTTGACGACGCCGTGACTGAATTGTATTTTCTGTATTTACTGTTAATTAAAATAGATGTTGAGAGCTTTAAATATGAACGAGAATTATTCTGAAAAGGACTTTGCCAACATCGATGCGGCGGAGCTTGCCAAGTTCGAAGCCATGGCTCCGATCTGGTGGGATAAAAACGGCGTGCAGAAACCGCTGCACGATATCAACGTGCTGCGGGTCGACTATATTAACACGCAGGCGCCCCTTGCGGGCAAGAATGTGTTGGATGTGGGGTGCGGCGGCGGAATTCTGTCCGAAAGCATGGCTGCGCTGGGTGCGGTGGTCACCGGAATCGATGCCAGCCCGGCGCCGCTGGCGGTGGCAAAAATGCATCTGAAGGAATCCGGTTTGCAGGTCGACTACCAGATGGCCACTGCTGAAACTTTTGCCGCCGGGCATCCCGACCGATTCGATGTGGTTACCTGCCTGGAACTGTTGGAACATGTACCCGAACCGGCTTCCGTGGTTGCGGCCTGTCAGCGACTGGTTAAACCCGGTGGTGACGTTTTGTTTGCCACCTTGAACCGCAACCCCAAATCCTTTTTGTTTGCCATCATCGGCGCCGAGTACCTGCTGCGAATGGTGCGGCGGGGGACGCACAGCTACCGCAAGTTTGTCAAACCCTCCGAGCTCGATGGCTGGGCCGGGGCCGCCGGCTTGACCCTGCAGGATCTGACCGGACTGCATTACAATCCATTTTTGAGACGATATTCGATGGGCGGCAATACCCATGTCAATTACATGATGCATTTTCGTAAATAATCCGCCATGTAAAAGAGTATATTGCATGTTTGTTAGCTTATCTGTGAATCTTGAGCTATGGTGATATATCAAGGCTCTGCGGATTATTTAGTTAATGCTGCGCATTTTTTTTCTTGTATAGTGTAGTGTCACAATGAAAATATTGGGTAAATGAGTTAAATTTTGCCTGCAAACACGCATCGGATAAATACTTTATTGCTGACAACAGCGCGTGTGAAATTCAGATATTAAGAAAACAGATGTCGCCGGATGTCAATGCCGTATTTTCTGATACGATTCCAAACTGTTCCCCGGTTCACCCCCAGTATTCGTGCAAATGTTAAATCACTATGTTTAAACGAAATGTTCAATTCCCACTGTCCGCATATATTATCAACGAAACAATGGTAGTTGTATTTTAAATATAATCAAGCACATATCGATTTTTTAACAAAAGAGCTAAAAGGGCATAGTTTTTGTATATAGTCATCGGTTTAATGCATATGTCATATTATCCAGTCTACACCTGAGGAGGTAAGCGATGACAGATACCCGGGATACAGAAGTAATATTAAGACAAAGAGATATTACCCGTAGAGAATTTCTGAAATTTTGCGGGGTCGTGGCCGGTGCTTTGGGTCTGGGCCCGGTCTTTGGGCCGAAAATAGCCGAAGCATTGACCGGCTCAAACCGCCCACCGGTGCTATGGCTTCATTTTTCAGAATGTACCGGTTGCACAGAGGCAGTATTACGAACCACAGCACCTTGGTTTGACGAATTGATTATGGGAGCCCTATCGCTCGATTACCATGAAACGCTGATGGCTGCGGCTGGAGACACGGTTGAAAATATTTTGACAGAGGCTTCCGAGCAGTATGCCGGCGAATTTTTCTGCGTGGTGGAAGGTGCTATTCCGACTGCTGAAAATGGTACCTTCGGCATGATTGGCGGTCGAACAATGCTCAGTATCGCCCAGGATATTTGTCCGAAGGCTAAAGCCATCATTGCTACCGGGACCTGCGCATCGTATGGCGGACTCCCGGCGGCCGATCCCAATCCGACCGGGGCAAAAGGTATTGCGGATGCTTTGACCTCGCTCAGGGTGCCGGTCGTGAACCTGCCCGGGTGCCCGCCGAATCCAATCAATTTTGTGGGCCTGATAGCCACCTATTTACTCGAAGACAAACTTCCGGAGTTAGACCGATTCGGCCGGCCGGTGTTTGCCTATGGCGAAAAAGTCCATAAAAGATGTCCGTTTAAAGAAAATCGGACCGGGCGATGTCTGGAAGATGCCGGCTGCAAAGGCAAATATAGCTACAATAATTGTCCATCTATCAAGTTTAACGAAGGCACCAGCTTTCCGATGCAAGCCGGTCATCCCTGTATCGGTTGCAGTGAACCGAGTTTCTGGGACCGAATGACCCCCTTTTACACGGAGTATGAAGGTGATTTTGGTGGTAAAAAGCGTATGAAATTTGCCCATGTATCGAATGATGATGATTTAGGTTAATATGCCAGGAATTTAGGTAGAATAGTTAACTTATATGATGATTAGAAGTGGGTTCGAATCCACTTCGAACCGACCCGGTGAAGCTAATTTTACACACTCAGAGCGGGAAAGGATCATTGAATTTGAAAAAAATTGAAAGGATTGCAACATGCCAACCAACAGGAACATGACCGCGTCAGAAGTACCTTCAGACGTGGAGCGGATTGTTATCGATCCGATTACACGAATAGAAGGGCACCTGAAAATTGAGACGGAGATCAGCAACGGTCAGGTTGTCAATGCCTGGAGTTCAGGGACGCTATATCGCGGCATCGAGACCATTTTGCAGGGACGGGAACCAACAGACGCATGGCTTTTTACGCAACGACTTTGCGGCGTATGCACTTACGTGCACGGCGCTTCCTCGGTCAGGTGTGTTGAGGATGCGTTAAATCTGAATATCCCACCGAACGCGCGCAACATCCGCAACTTACTAATGGGGGGTCAATATGTTCATGACCATCCGGTTCATTTTTATCACCTGCATGCCCTGGATTGGGTCGATGTGGTCGATGCGCTGGGTGCAAATATCGGCGCTACTGAGAATCTCGCCAGAACGCTATCGCCCAACGCTTTATTCATTGACTTTGACGATGTAAAAGCCCGCCTACAAAGTTTTGTCGACAGCGGTCAACTGGGACCTTTTGCAGGCGGTTACTGGGGACACCCTGCTTATATCCTTACCCCTGAGGAAAATTTGTTGTTCGCGGCCCACTATATCGTCGCTTTGCGACAGCAGGTCAAGGCCGCCAACATGCATGCCATTTTCGGAGCAAAAAATCCTCACCTGCAGAGCCTGAAAGTCGGCGGTGTTACCTGTAAACACGACATAACCGCTCAACGAATAGCCGAATTCAGGAATTTATTGGACGACATGCGGACCTTTATCGATACAGTTTACCTGCCGGATGTCGCGTATCTTGCGACCCGATACCGGGAATGGGCCGCATACGGTGGTTTCGGTAACTATATGTCTTATGGCGAATTCCCATCCGGTAACAATGAACCCGAGGATTTCTTTTTTGAGCGGGGTGTCATCTTTGACAAGGATATCGACCATGTTCAAGAGGTCGATTTAAACCAGATTTCAGAAGACGTTCGGCATAGCTGGTATGCGGGAAGTTCGCTGCATCCGTCTGAGGGAGAAACTAATCCCAATTACACCGGTTACAATACGGCCGATGAGTACAGCTGGCTGAAAGCACCGCGTTATCAAAGCGAGCCCATGGAGGTCGGTCCCCTGGCCCGGATCCTGGTAGCCTATGGCAAAAATAACGAGCAAATCAAAACTGTCGTTGACGAATTCCTCTTTGCCACGGGACTGACGGTAGATGATCTGCATTCAACACTGGGCCGTACTGCCGCCCGGGCGCTGGAAACCAAAGTCATAGCTGATGAAATGGATGGCTGGTTGGATCAGCTGGTGGAAGGTGCCGGCACCCGGGTTACCGTAAACATGCCGCTTCAGGCCGGCGGTGCCGGGCTAAATGAGGCTCCCCGCGGCGCACTCGGTCATTGGATCGCGATCGATAATCAAAAAATAGAAAATTACCAGATGGTCGTTCCATCAACCTGGAATCTTGGGCCCAGATGCTCGGCCGGGAAAGAAGGTCCAGTTGAAGCGGCCCTGGTTGGCACCCCGGTAGTTGACTCGAGTATGCCTATTGAAATATTACGGACGGTTCATTCTTTCGACCCGTGCATGGCGTGTGCCGTTCATGTAATCGATAAACAGGCCGACAGAGTTTACGATATTAAGGTAACCTAACCCGGACAAGCCGGAATTGAAAATTGAAGATTGTAAATTGAATATTTGTGGTTGTCGCTTCGCTCCCTTCATTTTAAAATCGAAAGAATACCTTCAATATTCAATCATTATGCACTTGTCAGGCCTCATTTATGTTTTAATTTAACTTGATGATTCAATCAAATTACTTAAATCGTTTTGCATATAAGAGGTCAAAAAAATATTATGAAACAAAATAATTATATATATTTTCCGATGATGACGGTTGGTGAAGCGGCTAAATATTTAGGTGTCGGCCGCAAGGTAATTTATCAGATGATCGAATTCGATCAGATTCGAGCGGTGCGGGAAAACCGGGCCGTTCTGGTTGAAAAACGTAGTTTGGATGAGTTTCGAGCGTCGGGGCAACTAACCTAATTTTGCCACAAAATATCACAGGGCCCGGTATTTTTTGCGTCTTTCCTTAAACCTTCCATTCAAACTGCGTTTGACGTTGTCCTTGAAGGTCTTTGATTTGGAATTGATAACTGTGTAACTGTATTTGAGGTTTTTTTCCACCATGTCCGGATAGTTTTTAATATTGTTACGCAATTTGACACTGTTGGATGTGACTTTGCGAATGAGGTCAATTTCTTTACCAATTACCTTTGTCTGCTTATTTTTGATGGCATCCAGAAAATCGTGTCGATCATTTTTGCAGGATGCATAACTCACTACCTTTCCCATTTGGGCCAGGCGGTGTCCATCACTACCGCCGGTTATCCCGATATCCAAATTGAAACCCAGTAACGCGCTGCGCAGATTCCATTTGTTAAGATTTTCGGCATTAATGGCCTCGATGCCGTCAACCATTTTGAATAGACGGTCCAGTCTTTCTTCCGAGAAGTAAGAATTGTGAATACCGGTAAAGGTGGCACTGTAAGGATGGGGGAAAACAACAACCGATTCGAAGGCCCGGGCCCGTTCAATGATTTCCTCCATTTCCAGTGAAGTTGAGCTCATGATATCGTGGCCCATATTGGGCTGCAGATCATTTTTATAAAATGATTTCATGCCCTTAACGTCATAAAAATATACAAGGATATGGGTTCCTTCCTTAGAGGTAATTTCAATCCCCGGTATGCTCAAAATGTTTTTGTATCGATCAAGCTCAACTGCCCCTTGAATCTCATTGTGATCGGTGACGGCGATACCGATGTTCAATTCCCGGGCTCTTTTTACGATGGCAGCGACTGAATTAAATCCATCTGAGTAATGTGTATGAAAATGTGGATCGACGACCGTATAATGTTGGGTTAATTCATCGAGGTTGGGTCGCTCAAACAGGATCTTGTGAGGATTTTGTGTATTCATAAATCAATAAAAATAATTAAAAGCGGCTTCAATATAAACGCAACGAAACCGCTTTTTCTTTTTTATGGATTAATAAAGATGTTCGGCGCCTGTTGTTTCTGAAGGATTCTATATCTATATTAAGCATCTAAAATTAATTAATATTTCTCACAGAAACGCACCTGTCAGGCTATTTCAATTACTGGTATCGAATTTTTGGCCTCATATACTATCGGGAAAAACCGCTAAAACTTTAGCGATAATTTCTCCGCCTTGTAAAATAAGAGATCAGGTGGGAATAAACCATTGCTGGTCATTGAAATCTGAAACGCTCAATTAGGCCCTATTTATTCAAATCCCATCATATTTGCACATAATTTATGCTGTAGCCGGGTTGAATATTTTAGCAATGCCATCGATTTGAATTGAAAAGACAGAGCGAAGCGATACAAAAAATCTTCAATCTTCCATCTTCAATTCCGGCTTGTCCGGGTTGGGTTTTCCCTTTTCACGACGATACCACTGTGAAAGGCGTTGGGGAGAGATACCGAGGTAGTATGCGATGACAATGATCTGATTAAGCAGCCAGGTTTTTAATATACCAAAATTTAACCATCGGCGGGGTGAAGTTTGCACGGATTCCGGCAAAATAACAATTTTGCCTTTTTGTTTTAGTCGCCGGACCAATTCGAAGTCTTCCATAATCGGATATCCCGGATATCCTCCGATTTCATGGAAAAGATTGCGGGAGACAAACAACGCCTGATCACCGTATGGCATCTGAAAAAAACCTGATCGCCAATTGGCAAACCGCTCAATGAAGCGGAGGCCACCGGCGTCCGAATCGATGCCCAGTGCAAATGCTCCAGCACTAACTTCATCCCGGGCCAGCGCTTCCAGCACACAGGTTTCGAAATTTTCCGGTAGACGAGTATCGGCATGCAGAAACAAGAGTACATCACCGGTTGCCGCCGCCGCACCGGTATTCATTTGTGTTGCTTTGGAAGCTGCTGATGTCAGGACGCTAACATCCATTGATTTTGCTATTTCTACTGTTTGGTCTTGACTGCCCCCATCAACTATAATGATTTCCGTTTGCCTGTATTTTTTGAGTTTTGAAATGGTTGCTTTAATGGCCTGGGCTTCATTTAAGGTTGGTATGATCACGGATATGAGTTTGGATGGAGTTGATGGCGACTCCAAGCCCGCCGCTTGATACCATACGATTAGATCCTCGGGCCGATCCACATCCCGCAGCGTATCGAGGAGGTTATAATTCAGCCCTAATTTATTTGCGATGCCAAGTGTTTGCGGCAATACCCTATCTGTGCCCCAACTGATATCGTTAAATAACTGTGGATTCCAATGCCTGAAAGTTTTCCGTCGCACCCCGATTAGATAATAGCCCCCATCACCTGCTGGTCCTAGAACCAGATCATTTTGACTTAGTGCCTCAAACGCTTTTTGCATGATATCTGTGCTGATATCCGGGATATCGGATCCGATAATCACCACGGTTTCGCATCCCTGCCCAAAGGCGTCCTGCAGTGCGCGCCCCATCCGAAGGCCGATGTCACCGCTGCCCTGGTGACAATATGAGAACCCGGGCCCGAGCCATTCCGTCATTAGCTTTTCGCTGCCGCCCTCATAGCGGACTTCGGCCGTTAACTGGTGTAATTCGCGCAGTTCGTCTACCCTTGACCTGATATGTTCGGTCATTTGACGCTGGAGTTCGGCAGCACCCTCTGCCCCCAGCTCCGGTATCATGCGGGTTTTGGTAGTACCGGGTTCCGGATAGCGGGTAAATATTATTAGTCGTTGTTGTAATTCCTCAGGCATTGGGTGGTTCCGAGAATACCATAAACATGCAGTCTTGACTGAGTTGTTGATTCTGGCCACACAAATCCTGCCGCGGCGGGATTGCAAGGCCAAGGATAACGCACTGACGTGCTTTTGCCTTTCTCAGTTTGGAACGAAGTAATCCAAGTCATCCCGTGGTAGGCACGGGGTGGCAGTTGACCCCGCAACCAGATGAAAGTGAGACCGGATTTGATTTGATGGTTCATTGCTCATAACAGGAAAATGTGAGATGAACAAGAGCAATAAAGTAATAAAAATTCTTGTAATTCGGACGCTGATGGTTATATTGCTCCTTCCGGTTTGTCCGGAAATAAAAGCAGTTGAGGAAATATTTACGTGCCGAAATTAGTGACAAATGAAAATTTGAGAAACATTGCCATCATCGCCCATGTTGACCACGGCAAAACCACGCTGGTGGATGCCATGTTCCGGCAAAGCGGTCTGTTCAGGGCTGACCAGGAGGTCGACGAACGGCTGATGGACACCCTCGACCTGGAAAAAGAGCGTGGCATTACCATTGCAGCCAAAAATTGCTCGGTCCTGTGGGATGGAGTCAGAATCAATATTATCGACACGCCCGGCCACGCGGATTTTGGCGGTGAAGTGGAGCGGGCCCTGTCCATGGCCGACGGTGCCATCCTGCTGGTGGATGCCTCGGAAGGCCCGTTGCCCCAAACCCGGTTCGTTCTTAAAAAGGCCCTGGAAGCCGGCCTTAAGATTGTGGTGGTCATCAATAAAATCGACCGCAAAGATGCCAGGCCGGAAGCGGTCCTCGATGAGATTTACGACCTGTTGATCGATCTGAATGCCACCGAAGAGCAGCTTGAATTCCCCCTGCTCTATGCCGTCGGCCGGGATGGAATCGCCGCAAAAACTCTGGAAGAGCAGGGCCGGAACCTGCATGTGCTTTTCGATACCATCATTGAGGTGATCCCCGGACCGACTTATGATCGCAGTGCGCCGTTTCAGATGCTCGTTTCGGATCTGGGCTACTCGGATTATCTGGGCCGCCTGGTCGTCGGAAGAATTTCAAACGGAACGGCCCGGTCGAATGACAACCTGGTGTGCCTGGGCGAAAACGGACGCAGCTTACCGCTCAAAGTTACGAAACTCCAGGTTTATGATGGCATGCAGCTAAAGGACGCAGACGAGGTGCAGTCCGGGGATATCGTCGTGCTGGCCGGCATTGACGATGTCAAGATCGGCGATACGATCTGCAATCAGCAGGCGCCGCTGGTACTGCCGCGCATTAGTGTGGATGAACCGACAGTGTCCATGAAGTTTAGCTTCAATAACTCGCCATTTGGGGGCCGGGAAGGAAAAATTATCCAGTTCAGTCGCATTCGGAAGCGTCTGCAAAAAGAGACCCTGGTCAATGTGGCCATTGAAGTGGCCGACACTGAAGAGCGGGACAGCGTCCTGGTCAAGGGCCGGGGGGAGTTTCAACTGGCCATCCTGATTGAGACCATGCGCCGGGAAGGATATGAATTTTGCGTTGGTAGGCCCCGGGTAATTTTTCGTTATGAAAACGGTCAAAAACAAGAACCCATGGAGCGCCTGCTGGTTGACTGCAAAGAACGCTTTCTGGGAGTGGTGACGGAAAAACTGTCTTTACGCAAGGGCAAGATGACCAACCTGATCAACAACGGCAAGGGACGGGTACGTATTGAGTTTTCGGTGCCGGCCCGCACGCTGATCGGATACCGCGATGAGTTTCTGACCGATACCCGGGGTACCGGTATCATGTATTCCTTATTCGACGGCTACAATCAATTCCGGGGAGAGTGTCCCAGCCGGTTTACCGGCTCGATTGTGGCCGACCGGACCGGAAAGGCTGTGGCCTATGCCTTGTTTAACCTGGAGCCCCGTGGACGGCTCTTTTTGTTGCCGGGTGATCCGTTTTATGAGGGCATGATTGCCGGCGAACACAATCGCAGCCAGGATATCGACGTCAACCCCAGCAAGGAAAAAAAACTGACCAACATGCGGGCCTCCGGCAAAGACGATAACGTCATCCTGTCACCCATCAAACCGTTCACATTGGAACAGGCCATCAGCTTTATCCGTGAAGACGAACTGCTGGAGGTCACCCCCCAATCCGTGCGCATGCGCAAGGCCGTGCTGTCGGCTCAGAAACGCCACACCCTGCGCGGCGCCAAGATGAAAAGTAGCTAGCCCTTAATATTTAAACTCAATCCAGTTCCAATTTTCTACAGCTGATATAACATTTCTAATAGGGACAGATCCGCCAAAAAGTGATTGACGATATCATGAATTCATAACCCGTTCAGAATGCGAATCCCTAATTCGCGGATACTGGTATACAGGGGCGTGGATTTGATCCCCAGTTTTCCGGTCGCACCGCCTATCAAGTGTTCATTCCGCCGTCCGCCATAAAGATGCTTCCAGTCGAGTAGCTGCTTTGGTCGGAAGCAAGGAAAAGCACCATTTTTGCGATTTCCTCAACTCTGGC
>CACVKW010000628.1 GCA_902749685.1 Olavius sp. associated proteobacterium Delta 1
CGAAGGCCAGATTCCCTATTTACGCGAAAAGCTGTCCAGTCTTTCCGAATTTATGCGGGAGATCAAGGTCGGCTTTGCCAGGTACTACAACCGGCGTCACAACCGACGCGGCTATTTCTGGGGCGATCGCTTCAAGAGTGTCATTGTGGAAAACGGGGAGACGCTGATCAACTGTCTGGCCTATATCGATCTGAACCCTCTGGGTGCCGGCTTGGTGGAGTTTCCGGAGCAATACCGCTGGACTTCACTTGGCTATCATATCCAAACCAACAACCGGGACAACTTTCTTTCCACTGATTTCGGCTTAAAGGAATTCAATGTCCAAAGCAAAAAGGAACGTATTAAAAGGTATCGCCGATATGTCTATGAAGCAGGGGCGCTAAGCCAGCCAGAGGAAGGCAACGTCAAGGTCATCGAAGACAAGGCCCTTGAAAAGGAGCGCCGAAGAGAGTTTGAGCTCAGCAAAAGCGATCGGTTCAGATACCGCACGCGCTATTTTACGGATTCGGGCATTATCGGTTCAAAAGAGTTTGTGTCGGCCAATTATCAGCGATTTAAAAATTTATTCTATTCAAAGGAGGAAAAAAAGCCCAAACGATCAAGGGGTTAGATGGGATGTATTCATTGAAGCGATTACCGGAAGTAATTTGAAAAACAGATCGAATCCATCGGTTCAAGCTTCTCCGCCATAATTTATTTGACATTTTAGTTTCCCAAACAACAAATTATGAATCCATTTCTAAAGAAATTCAATATGATCGATCATATCTTCTTGAGTAAGAACAGTCACAAGTATTTTCAAGTTTCGGATACAATCCCCAATTCCATGCGCGTTTTGATGGCAATAGATTACCCCGCAATGTGTCCGCCCCTGATCGTTCCATTGGGCGGCAATTTGGAGAAAATCGGTATCATGGGTGAAAATTGTGGCTTTTCCCTTCGAGGCAAAAATTAATTGCTCCTCATCAGTTAAACCCAATTTATCACGATCTCTGGCGGAAAATGCCTCAACTCCCCTTCTTTGAAGCCCCTGAACGATGGCAACATCTACGCTTTCATCGGTGTAGATTTTGATTTCACCCATAGATTCAAACCATCTTCGACGGGAATTTGCCCTTTAGTATCGTAATGAACTCTCGATCCTGCTTGATTTTTTGATCCAACTCATCTCTGTTTTCATAATAAAAAGAAAGAGCATCATGGATCTGATAGAGACTCACGTGGGGATGCGATCCGATAATTTCATCCGGAGAACGACCCAATACTTCATATTCAATGGCAATATCGATTACACGGGTTCGGGTTCCCTCAATAGTCGGGCTTCCGTCGCACACATCCTTATTTTTTACGATATAAGGATGGCTTGTCCTCTCTTTTTTCAAAGCTTGTACAGTCATGGCCAAACCTTTCAGTAACCATTTAAAATTATTTAGCTTTGTATTTATCACATATAAAAATAGAATGCAAATTCAAATAAAAAAGGAAGTTAGGCTAATCGCTTAACTTCCTTTTTTATGGTGCCGAGGGACAGAATTTTAATCGCCTCGGGCGATCGAATGCGCCTGAGGCGCACAAGCTGCTGACACGGGGATTTTCAGTCCAAATTTTTGAAAATTTAAAAATGTCGTAATTACAAGCAGTTGATTCTATTCCAGTTTTTCAACTAACTTTTGGTTTCGTTTGGAACTGTTTGGAAATATTTGACCTTGACGGGCACAATTTTCCAATAGCGGCCTATCATCTCGACACAGTTAAAAATCGAATAGCGCTCGGACTCGGATGGTAGCAAAGGATTGACTTTAATTAAAGACCATACTAAAGCGGTAAGCATCTAAACAATTGTGCAGAAAAAAGGATGAACACCAAAGAAAACGGAAAAAACGACCTTGCTGCCCTTGATCAGTTGATCAATGAAATTACTATCGATGCATATGGCGATGACGAGGGCCTCTGGGCCTTTCGCCAGGCCTTCGAGGACGATGTTATCCTTCCGGCCGACGCTTTTGTCATTGGCGAGCCCGTTTCTGTGGCTGAGATCGACTACGACGGTAATGAACGTCGCGGGTTGACAGCAAAATGCCGCCGTGAAGATGGTTCGGAACACGTGGTCGCAGCCTCCGATGTAGTGTTTCCGGAAGGCTCGAATGGCTCGTTGTTTTTAGCTGCCTACCGCAGGTGGCTCGGCCTCGAACCTCACCTTTCCGTAACCATAGAACATACACGCCGTAAGCGTCAACACAAGGCCAAGGATGGCGACCTCGACCTGAGTAAGCCTGTCGAACTCATTATCCTTTCGGTCAAGGAGCGCTCTGCACGCTGCCGCCTATTGGGGAGCGAGCGAGTCATCACCCTCCGGGCAAGCGGACTCTGGGATTTGGTGCCCGGGGAAATTGTCACGATCAAACCCCGCAAACAGTGGCGCTACGCCGGCCATCCGTACCTTTCCGGAGAGATCGAATCTGCACGGCTTGATGTGGCCGCGCTCGGCCTGGTGCCTCTGAGGCTCGGAGAATTTGGCATGTGGGATCCCAAAGAGCACTACTGGGGCGAAGAGGATGAACCGATGGACGAATGGGCTAAACCGATTATCGCCCGTGGTCCGCGTCCGGGGTTTGAAATGGAGCAGCTGTTGCCCGGAGCCGATCCCACTGATCCGTTCTCTGATCCCATCACCGAGTCGAACGATCTCAAGGATGCCGGAGACCGCTTGCAAGCGATTAGAATCCTCATGGAACTCTGCCAGGCTGACCTGCGTTGCCTGGACGCCCACGCACACCTCGGTAATTTCGAATTTGACAGCAGGCCCGAAAAAGCCATCCGCCACTACGAGGTTGGTTTGCGCATCGGAGAGCTGTCACTTGGTGATGATTTCGGCGGCGTCCTTCACTGGGGTCTAATTGACAACCGCCCGTTTCTGAGGTGCATGCACAGCTACGGTCTATGTCTTTGGCGGTTGGGTCACTTTGACGACGCCGAATTTATATTCGAACGAATGCTCTGGCTCAATCCGTCGGACAATCAGGGCGTGCGCTTCCTGATCGATGATGTCCGGGAAGGGACGCCATGGGAAGAGCGCGAATTCGAATAGTAGCCTTCAGGGAGCCTACATAGCAATAATGATCTCCAAAGACATACCCACCCCTTTGGAAGTTGCAATATGAAAGATAAAGAAATTACGATTGGTCAGCTTTTGCTGGAATCTCTGACAACGGATCAGATCGCGAGTATGCTGGAAGTGGTTGCGTCGGCAGGCTATTTGAAAAGCCTAATGGACGATTTTATGAGGGCTGATCCGGATATGGCCGCTACAGTTGACGAAATTCTAAAAGGGCTTCGGACTAAAGCTGACGAGAAAACAAAAAGTCAGCCGGTTTCGTATAAACGGACCATGGAATATTGGAATTCCTTATGGCGTCATTGGCATGAAATTCTTGCAGACGTCGGCAATGAAGAGGGAAAGTATGCGGTCCAGGATCACCACTGGGAGGAACCGTATTTTAACGGCTCTTATTTAGCTTCTGATCTCGAACCGATTGCGCGGGATATGCTGGGCTTGATTGATGACGTCTATGTGTCGGTTGGGGATCCGGATCTCTTTTTTGATTTGTTAGAGGACATCGAGACAAGCATCGCTTCGTATCCGGAGTGGATGGGGGCCGAATACGGTGAGCCCTGCGAGCTTGAAAAATATACAACCAGTTGTGTGTTAAAGTGGCTCTGGTCGGACTTGCAGCATGAACCCCGTTCCGGTATTAGCTTGCTTGAAAAGGTATATGAAATCGAAATATCATACAAATTGGTTTGTATAAATCAGATGGCGTTTGTTGATTTTTTTGTAAATCTCCCCGCTGATTCCTGTCGTGAAATTTATGGCTACTTGCGTGATGACGAGACGCATGAGATCGATCTCAACAATGTCTATTCACCCTGGCATCAAATCAATCATGTTTATGAATCCCGGTTTGATTCATCCAAGCACCTGGAAACCTGCCGGAACCATTTGGACCATAATTGGCAATATGGTCGTCCGTTGATCGATGACGCGATTAATCGGAAGGAATTTCAAGAAGCGGAGCAGTGGCTGGTGAAAACTTTTTCCAGTTTCCTGGAGAGAAAAAGAAAGGCCAAATGGTACCCGGAATCATCCCTGCTAATGGATCAGATGGATTATTACATGGGAGATGGTCAGGAGGAGATAGCGGCCTTACTGCTGGTTTGGAGTGAGGTTTCTCTGAAGTTGGGTAATTCACAGCGCGGGACGGCCGCCCAATTTCAGGGTACCATATTTCGGCTGCCGGAAGACTGTGAGGCGGTCATCAAAGATTACAAACGCGTGATCGGACCTAAAACAAGAAAGACCATAGATCCGATTTTTGGACAGTGGAAAAATGAAATGGCTAATTGCAGCTTCTCTCGGTATATGGACGCTCCCAAAGTTTCCGATTCCTGGGTTCACTGGTTGATAGAGGCTAGTTTGGACCCTAAAAAGAAAAAAAAATGGTTTTTGAGCAAGCTCAACGACTGGCTAAACGAGTTGAAGAAAGATAAGAAGATCTTTAAAAAACAGTGGCACCAGCTGGCCCGTCTAACTTCGGATTTGCCCAACAGCAAACGTCTCGTGCAAAAATATCCGGTCTTTTACAAAACCGTACTTCCGGAAGAAGACTCTGCAGATGACCTCCTTGGTAATTTTCGGTGCAGGTGTTTGAAGAAAATGAACGCTGGTCCTGGCCTTCTCAAGGCGATGGAAGTATGGAAAGAGGTTCTGCACTTGATCGTGCCCGATCCGGCAAATGCCTATAAATCAGATTACTCCGATCATGCCGCTTGGTGCAAAGCCCTGCATGAACTGAATCAAAATACCTACTCGGCTTTACTTTCGCGGTGGCGCAAAAAACATAACCGCCGCCGAAACCTGTGGCGAGATATGAAAGCAATCGGTTTATTGGTGTGAGCTGGCATCTATCGATATTCGGAATCCGATCGTCCGGTTTCAGCTGTAACAAATAAAGGGGCAGGCACTTTATGCTCTTGACGGGCCAAATTGGGGCACAATCTGACCACCGGTGAAACAGCGAAAATATGGGCACCCGTTAGAATGAAATGTTCGACTTTCACGCAGTCCTTCGAAGTTCACTGAACTGGCTAGGATGTAACCATAAATAATCCCGAACTTCCAGATTCATTCGATCCAGTTCAGCTAAAAAACCTGAAACCGATAGATTATAGTTCTCCGGATTTTTCTGCACTTTGCGAAGATGCTCAGCTTGCTTTTGAAATTAGCTGATCCGCTCTAAAGTCGTTTTATACTCTTTTTCGTCATGTATCATGGTTATAAATACGTTCCAACCGTTGAACCAAAATAGCTCTCTGCAAATCGCCCTTGCATTTAATCAAAGATTTAATTTATTGGCTGCTAATTTAGAGGCTTACGAAACCTGTGGCCGCCTGCTTCAATAACGACAAATGCATTTTTCAGCTCATCTTCAGAATATGTTTTCAAAACCCGCTCAAGTTCACCGTGCACTGAGTTCTGAATTGAAGGCAATATACGCAAGTAAAGAACTCCAGCACCTAAACCTTTGACAAAAACAAGATTGCCGAAATCTCTGTCTCGCGTTACAAATATTCGATTTTGATCGTGAGCTGTTTTGAGTAAGTCCTCATCCGTCGCTTGCGCAAGCCCGATTTGAGCAACCGGAATAACATCGTGCCCCAATCCACTCAAAAAACGCAGCGTAGTCGCATAAACATCTTGGTCGAGCAGAAAATTCATACCGGTTCTCTCACAAGGTGAATATCTTCAGAGGCCACAAGTGCAATAGCGTATTGAATAGAAGCACGAATGTCCTCATCATCAAGCTCAGGATAATAATTTTGAATGATTTCATTGAAGGATAGACCCTCGTTTAGCAACTCAAGAACACTTTGCACGGTAATGCGCGTTCCTGCAATGCAGGGTTTTCCAAAATGAATTTTTGAATCAATTGTTATTCTATCTATCATTTTACAACCTCATATGTGGATTTAGGTCCGGCTTCTAAGGAATAAACTTTTTGGAACAATTCTTCAAGATCGCTCTCGAATTCACCATTTTCCAATAACTGCCTGACAATGCCCTAAATAACTTTCACCGCAAGACCCAGTCGCATGTCTTCCAGCCATGCAGCATGGTCATCCGGGATGACAAGATCGCCACTTCACTTCCGTTTCGACATCGCTCTCCTCAAGATAGGAAAATTCCACCCTCATGCCATCCAGTAATTTAAGAAAGGCTTCCTTTCCTATTCCCATGAATTCGGCGGCTTTGCTGAGACTTACATGCCGTAGCACCAGAGCACCCACTACGCCCAACAGTTTCTCCCGTTCATTTACCGTTTTGAAAAATGGCAATTCGCTCGCTATTTCTTTCAGCGGGGATAATTCCATTTTATTCTAATCCTTTTGATTTTATTGAACGACATCTATTTTTAAGAAATACATAATCGATACCTTATTATGTTTTAGTCAATATATCAAATAAGATTATGAAATCACAGGCTCATTCGTTCAGTTTCATATATATAGACGCGTTCATCTTTGCAGTATTCATGGGCACAGGGAGTAGAAATCACCATGCCGACAATTCATTTCAACATTATTTCAGATATTTATAAATATGCATAGGCTAATTTGTGCCTGTTTTCGTACCAGTTAAAACAAAAAAAACACCTACGGAAATTTCGTAAGTGCTTAATTTATGGTGCCGAGGGACAGAATCGAACTGCCGACACGGGGATTTTCAGACCAATATTTTCAAATTCGAAAATTGCCGTAATTTCAACCAGTTGATTCTATTCCAATTTTTCAACTAACTTTTGGTTTCGTTTGGAACTGTTTGGAAATGTTTGACCTTGACGGGCACAATTTGGGCACAATTTTCTTTCAAAATTTCAATTCTCAAACAGATCAATGCCCTTTATTTACCCCGAGATTAAGTTTGGGATTCTGACAATATTCTTCGATAAACAGAATCAAATCTCTCAATAGGAATCTTTTTTGGATTTTTAGGTATTTTGGCTTCTACAAATTTTAACTGACTTTCCAAATACTCCTCGAAAAATATGGACCGGTTTATGTTCGCTGATTCAGCCCCCTTAATTTTCAAATCTATTAATTTATCAACTAATTCTCGTAACTCTCCTGAAGGTAAAAATTCATTCAACAAATCCTGTATTTTCATAGGTGGTTGAATTAACCGGCTGATTATCCATTTACAGTATAAAATCGTATTTCACGGTCGAAGAATATTGATCCTGCCAGTTTAAAATAGCCAGGAATTTGCCGCTTCTTGTTATAAACCCATTTGCTGGATTTTCTTAATAGAGTTGCGACTTCGTCGACCGTGAGATAGGGACTTTTCATGATATCCTCCTTCATGAATCCCTATTTCCTCACAATTTGTTATCACCTCATAATTTTTTAAGTAAGAGCAAAACCGCCTCCATCTTTAAACCTACTGCCTATTTATAATTTTATAATTATCATGAATAGCTTTACAGAGCAATAATTTAAGGTTCTGGGTTCAGCGCTGCCGCCGGCCAAACTAATGGCCGGTCAAATCGAAAGTAAGAGACTCCAGTTTTTGCAAGAAAAAAGAGGAATGGATTCTTATCTTAAAAAAAATTAATTAGACAGGATTAACGGGATCGCCTGGATAATGTGGCCTTCGGCCGAAAGCTTCTCGCCGCAGGCGAAAAAATTCCTAAGAATCCTGTAAATCCTGTCTAAATAAAAATAATAAAAATCGAATCCATTCCACATCCCTTCAACTAATTGAAGTTTCATACAAGAGGTTTATGGGTTCAAGGGTTCAAGCTACTGGGAACATCACAACTGGCAGTGGGGCATGTATGAGACTAAATGAAATTCAGAGGCATTTTTAGCATTAAAGTGATTTGAATAGTCCGTGCAATCTGCGAAATCTGTGGATTAAATACGCGGCTCGCTTTAGCCATTCTTTAGCCAATGCAATAAAAAAAGGATTAGCGTAATACGCTAACCCCTTGAAATTATTGTGGTGCCGAGGGACAGAATCGAACTGCCGACACGGGGATTTTCAGTCCAATATTCTGAAAATCCAAAAACATCATAATTACAACCAGTTGATTCTATACCACATTTTCAACTGAATTTTGGTTTCGTTTGGAACTGTTTGGAAATATTTGACCTTGACGGGCACAATTTGGGCACAGTAGCCTTTCCCGCTGACCATCCCCTACCCTCACTCCTCCAGAATCTTATTTCGACAATCATTGGTGAAGCCATATACATGATCATCCCCTTCCCTCTTTCCACAAATCGGCTATTTGCTTGAAAATGGACAATGTGGACGATACGGACGATGATTTGGGACATATTGTAGAAGACTATTGAATATTTCACCCGAAAAGCTAAATTGCTGTGGTCTAGTGGATTTTTATATTTGTTTTGCTAATCTCCCAATATTTCAGATGTTTGATGTAGGCACGATATGTGCGCACTCGGGATTTAAGATCAACCAACCACAATATATAGAGCTGTCTCGAATTTACTGGTTATTGTAGATTTAATCATACAATCAATACTGTTATTAATGTGTAATTTTGACCAAATCTATTATATTTCAAATAATATAGTTGCCGCTATTTCATGAAGAAATCTTCGATAATAAAAAACAATTTTTATTGTTGGAAAAATTATCTGGGCAATACAAAAATGAATTGCCCATTCACCAATTTCCAAGCAAAGCGGCAAAGCCTGGCGAGTCATTTGCGGTCAATTTTGTTATTATTACAATATGATATTATATTTACGGAAATTGGCCTTTGTGAAAAATATTTTTAAAAGTTCGTTGAATCAATTTCGAGTTATGGTGAATGACGTTCAGAAAAAAGCGATTGTCACATTACCTAAAAAAAATTTAATATTTCGCTTGACAATTTTTGTGGATCGTGATTTTTACAGATTATAGACTGGGAGGTCGGTCTAGAATGTTTGCTTTCCATTTTCTGATCTGATCCTCGACCGATTTTGGTTGAGAATTTTGGAGAATCTATGAAAAAAATAGACAGTGATGTCAAAGAGAAGATACTTCAGGAAAGCATAAAGCTCTTCCTTGAGAAAGGGTTTTCGGGTTCGAGTACCAATGAACTTGTTCAATTAGCTGGCGTTAGCAAAGGTACGCTATATTGGCACTTTAAAAGTAAGAATGATATTCTTTCCAATATCCTTGATAAATATTGTGCTGAATTTTTAGAAGTAGCTAAAAGCATTACAAATAACTGCAATGGAACCTTTGAGAATAAATTCAGATCTTTCTACAGGTTTTCCTCTGAATTTGCACGTGATAACAGGGAATTACTATTGGTGTTTATGGCGTTACTGATCGAATTTGCAGGTACAGGTTCCGATATAGAAAAGCGGATGAAGGAAATAAATAATAATTATACATTGATAATTCAGAAATTGATTGAAGATGGAATACAAGATGGAGCAGTGAGAAAGGACATTGATCCCGTAATATATGCGCGTCTTGTTGCAAGTACTCTAATGGGGTCCCATCTCCAATGGTTCCTTCATCTTTCGTCGTACAAGGATGACCCCGTTTACAATAAGAAACATGCAATTGCCCAGCGAGATGAATTGATGAAGATGCTTTTACTAGACAATCCAAAGACCATGTCATAAGCATCTGTTACATTCATTTGCTGTCATACAATGTTTTAATAAAGTTTTAGTCGTATCAATATATTCAGATAAATAGTGCTTGATAAACAAGAACCGGGGAAAAATGAGTTTCAATAGACTGGGCGGTCGGTCCACAAACGATTTCAATAAACGCTGCTTACTTTGCCATCGAAACACCGGATCAAGCCATACAAGATTGAAAAAGCCGCGTGAAATTGGGAAATCGGTAAATCCATCAATTCTATTCAGCGATTAGAAGAGGAATCCTATTCAGAAGTCTATCGCCCCGATGGAAAGGAGGTGAGAGATAGGATATGCTGAATGCTTCTTCGCGGGTAGGAACAAAACATAAAAAACTTAAAACACCAAAAATGGGAGGTTTAGATGAGATATTTGGATATTGATCTGAATCTGAGCAAAGAGGACATCGCCATACAGCGGGAAGCTCATGAGTTTGCCAAAGGAGTTATGCGACCGGCGGCTGAGGAATTGGGGCGACTTACACCGGAAAAGCAGATTGCGGATGATTCGCCTCTTTGGGATTTTCTTAAACAGGCCTATCAATTGGGATACCATGCGGTAATCTTTCCCGAAGAAGTGGGAGGCATGGGCCTGACACCACTGCAGCAAGCGATTGTTATGGAAGAGATGGGTTGGGGCAGCAATGGGTTATGCATCCAATTGGGGGCAGCGGGCGCCCATGCCCTTGGCGGCCTAATGAGTATGAATCCGGAGCTGTTGGAGGAATTCACCATACCCTTTTGTAATTGTAAGGATGGAAGCATTCGAGGGTGCTGGGCGGTTACTGAGCCAGATCATGGATCTGATACCCTGGGTTTTGGCGAATCCTTTTTTGATTCGCCTGAAATACGCCCGAATTGCAGGGCCATCCTTGATGGGAACGAATGGGTTATCAGTGGGCAGAAATCCGCTTGGGTTTCCGGGGCCCCGGTAGCCAACCACTGTCTGGTTCATCTTCAGATTGATCCTGACAGAGGTTTTGCTGGGATAGGAGCGGCCATCGTCCCGCTGGATATTCCCGGATGTTCCAAAGGCAAACCTCACGAGATGTTGGGAATGAGAGAGCTGAATCAATGTGAACTTTACTTTGATGATGTACGGATTCCCGCCCATTACATGTTCATGGACAATGCCGACTATTATTTTCCTTTTGGGAAACAGATTCTGGCCGGCTTCAATATGACGGTAGCATGTTTCGCAACTGGCTTGGCCAGGGCAGCTTTTGAGGAAGCCTTTTCTTACTGTCATGAGAGGGTTCAGGGGGGAAAGCTCCTTAAGGAGCATTATTCTGTCAAACGGAGAATTTTCGAGATGTTCAGCCGGGTTGAAACCTGCCGAGCCTTGTCCCGGCGAGCTGTCGAGTTGAACGGGAGTATATTTCCCGGCTTCCCAGAATACTCGATTGCGGCCAAAACTGTTGCCACGGAGCTGGCGTTTCAGAACGCCCATGATGCCATTACGATTTTGGGGGCGAATGGGCTGAGTACGGAATATCATACGGAGAAGCTCTTTCGTGATGCTAGGGAAAATCTAATTGCAGACGGGACCACAGAGACGCTCCAAAAGGTAGGTGGCCATTTTCTGTTTGAGACCTATCCAAGGACCCGTGAAAGCATCAATCGCATGGGATAGGTTACCGTGACAGGCAGATCTCTTCTGTAGACCAAACATCGTTTGTGGACGGATCGGGATTCGCTGAGTAACAAAAGGGAATAATTTGGCAATGGGTTCTGTAATTTCGATTATTATATAACATTTCAATTAAGAAAGGAGAAAAAAGATGGCCTACACAGACGTAAAAGAGACTTTTGAGAAGATGCCGAGCGTGTTTAACGCTGAAAAGGCTCAGGGAATCGATGCTGCTGTCCAGTATTTCATCGAGGGGGCCGGAGGCGGCAACTGGTTTATTGAATTAAAGGATGGCAATTGCCGTGTTGAGGAAGGCACACATGATTCTCCCAAGGTCACGATCACGATGAACACAGGGATTTGGCTGGCGCTGGTCAACCAGGAAATGAGCGGTATGCAGGCCGCCATGAGTGGCAAGTTGAAAGCGCAGGGGGACACGATGCTGGCACAAAAAATTCCTCTGATTTTCCCGCTTTAAATGATTGTGGTCCGACATCCGACACGAAGTATTTCAGGAATACCGGACCCCGACGGTTCATGCAGTCCTACCCGGGGTGTCTATAACCATGGAGAAGCTTTGCATTAGGGATAATCAATATCAGAGAAGGGGGGCGTATGAGCAAGAAAATCCTGGAACCCTTAAAGATCAAAGAGATGAAGCTCAAGAATCGGATCGGTTTTGCACCGTGGCTGGGGATGCCGGCCGCACTGGACGGTTCTGTGAACAGCGAGACGGTAAGATGGTTCGAGGATCGGGCCAAGGGTGGTGTGGGCTTCATCATGACCGGTACCATCGAGGCAATGACTCCGGATGCATTTTTGAAGAATGCTCCTGTAAGACCGGAAACAGGCGCTTCTATCTATGATGACAAATTTATTCCGGGCTGGACCGAGCTGATCCAAATAATTCACTCCTACGACGTGAAGATTGGGGCACAACTGAGTGCTCCCGGACCCATGATGGGGGAAGGCCCTTCATCTGCTCCCTATCCTAATGAACAATCCTCCCGGTTTGGCTTATTTGATCTTCTCGCTGGCACTATCCTGCCGGTTGAGGAGGTTTCCATGGAGCGCATGGAGACCATAAAGAGCCTTATTTCAGCAGCTGCAGGCCGTGTCAAGAAGGCCGGCTTCGATTGCGTGGAGCTGCATTGCGGCCACGGCGGCGCAAATCTCTATGCCTCGTTCCTTTCACCCTATTATAACAGACGGACCGACAACTACGGCGGCAGCTGGGAGAACCGGGCACGTTATATTGTTGAGACAATAGAGGCAATCAAACAAGCTGTCGGCGATGATTTTCCGATTTTTGTCCGGTTTTCGGCTGATGAATTGCTCGGAGAACAGGGCATCACGCTGGACGCTTCGGCCAAGCATATCATCCCCATCTTGGAGGAGGCGGGGGTAGCAGCCATCGATGTGAGCCAGGGTTCCGTCACTCATTCCATAGAGGGTATGGCTATCCCCCCATACTATAAAAGGGGCTGTTTCATGCACAACGCAGATGCCATTAAAAAGGCTACAAGTCTGCCTGTAATCGGAGTGGGCCGCATCGTTGACCTGGACATGGCGGAACTGTTTTTGGCACAGGGAAAGGCGGACCTGATCTATATCGGCAGCCAACTGGGCGCTGACGCTGATACACCTAAGAAGTATTTCGAGGGGAGATCGAATGAAACCAGGAAGTGCATTGGCTGTAAACCCGTTTTATGCGCTACTCCTTGCGCCATCAATTATGACTCTGCGGTTGATCGCATCCCATTGACCCCTGCGGAAACACAAAAGAAGGTCCTGATCATAGGCGGTGGAGTGGGCGGATTGGAGGCAGCCAGGATCGCCGCAATAAGGGGGCACAAGGTCACACTGATGGAGAAAGAAGCGGAACTGGGCGGCACAGTGGCCGCCTTGGCTCGGACGAAATTGACGGCTGAGTTCCAAAATATCATCACCTATTTGGGCACCCAGATGAGGAAGCTGAATGTAGATGTGAGAATATGCAAAGATGTGACCCCTGCGGATGTGGATGAAATAAAGCCCGATGTTGTCATTGTCGCCTGCGGAGCATCCATGGTGATTCCTGATGTTGTCAAAGGCAAGCCAGGAGTGATGGATCACATCCATGCCTGCCGTGAGCCGGAAGCCGTAGGCCAGAGAGTTGTCATATGGGGGCTTGCCGCTGCTGAACTTGCCATCTCCCTTGCGGAGGAAGGCAAGGATGTAACCATATTCGGCAGCGGAGATAAGATAACGTTGGGTGGAGCATGGGTAGAAGGTACACGTCAGTTGTATATATGGAGGAAACTGACGGATATCCCCCTCGCTCGGGAAACCCCTGAAGCGGAACGGGTAGAGAATCCTCAGGTCCTTTCTAAAACGAAGCCTGAAGAAGTTACACCCCAAGGGGTGAGAATCAGTGGCAAAGACGGATTTGAAAAAGTCCTTCCTTACGATACGCTTATCGTATCCCGTTTGAGAGTGCCAAACAAATCCCTCTTTGAGGCACTGCAGGGGAAAGCGAAAGAAGTATACAAGATTGGTGACTGCGACAGAGTACGCACAATCAAGAACGCCATCTGGACAGCCAACGAAGTGGCCAGGAAGATCTGACAAAAATCGGACAATAGAGGAGAGTTGACATGGCAGGAACAATGAAAGGGAAAAATGCGCTTGTTACCGGCGGGGGATCAGGTATCGGTCGGGCGGTTGGCCTTGCATTTGCAGATGAAGGCGTCAATGTGGCTGTGGCGGATGTCGATGAGAGCGGGGGGAAGGAGTCAGTTCGGCTCCTGGAACAGGCAGGCGTCAACGCCCTCTTCATTCAGTGTGACGTTTCAAAAGGCGGAGAGGTTAAGGAAATGGTCAAGAAAGTTGCCAAGCAGTTCGAACGTCTTGACTATGCCTGTAATAGTGCAGGAATCCATAACGACTTGCCGGGGTCACTAGCCGACGTTGAACAAGAGGACTGGGACCGGATCATTGCGGTAAATTTAACCGGCGTTTTTCTGTGCATGAAATATGAGATCCGGCAGATGGTGAACCAGGGAAGCGGGGTAATCGTCAACATCGCTTCTTTGGGCGGACTTCTGGCGGAACCGGGTTCTCCGGCGTATACCGCTTCTAAACATGGAGTGATGGGGCTCACCAAAGTGGCCGCTCTGGAATGCGCCAGAGATGGTGTTCGGATAAATGCCGTTTGCCCGGCTGTTGTCGAAACCCCCATGCTGGCCCCGGCTCCGGAGGAGGTAAAACAATACCTGAAAAGCCTGCATCCCATAGGACGTTTCGGAAAGCCGGAGGAAGTCGCGGCGGCTGTCATGTACCTTTGTTCAGACCTGGCCGGGTTCACGACTGGAACCGGCCTCGTCCTGGACGGCGGTGCCAGTGTGGTGTAGAAATCGGCGCTTTTCGGCACGGGAGAGAACTATGATTCAGGAACGGCCGTATTGGAACATGGAGATGGAGTCGCTGTATGGAACAGCGGAAATGGAGAAGATCCAGCTTAACAGGCTGAAGACTCAACTCACGAAGCTGAAAGCCAAGGACGGATACTACGCCCGCATGATGGACAAGAACCGGTTGGATCCCGAAAAACTGAGCGGGTTCGACGAATTCAAAGATAAGGCGGAGATATTCAACAAGGCAACCTGGAAAAAGATCGTGGAAGAATGCGAAGGCGACATGCTAAAGGCCCTTGACGAGCGAATTGCATGCAGCCTCGACGATCTGATTATGATCGCCACGACAACGGGAACAACAGGTGTCCCGAGTCCCTATGCATTCACCAAAAGGGACTTATGGGAGTTTTGGGGAGAGTATACGGCCAGGGGCTGCTGGCGTGCCGGAATACGCGCGCGTGATCGGGTGTTGCACTGCTTTGCGCTTTCCATGGTGATTGCCGGACTCCCGGCAGCTATGGCGTTCACCAAGGTCGGAGCCGCCGTGTTACCGGTGGGTGCGGAAGGAAAGTCAGAGAGAATTCTGATGACTCAGGGTATGTGGAAGGGAACGGTCTATCTCGGGACCCCTTCCCTGCTCGAGTACCTCTTCGAACAAACACCGAAAGTGCTCGGCAAGGAGGTCAGAGACCTGGGTTTCAAATTCCTGGTTTGCGGTGCTGAGCCCGGGGCGGGCATCCCGGAAGTAAAGCACAAACTGGAAACGTCCTATGGGGCTAAGATCTTTGACATAGGCGCCGGCCTTGGTTTCTCTTGTGACCATGAACAATATCAAGGCATGCATTGGCTTGGCGATGACCTGGCATACTATGAGCTCGTGGACCCTGACACCAAACAACCGGTCCCCCTCACGAACAGAGCGAGGGGAGAAATGCTGATGACGAACCTATGCACCGACGGACTCATATCCATAAGGGAGAGCGCAGGGGACGTCCACGAGGTTTTCACCGATCCATGTGCGTGCGGCCTGAGCGGGTTCCGGTACAAGGTTATCGGTCGTGCCGACGACATGCTCAAGGTCAAGGGAGTCATGGTCTACCCAAGCCATATCAAGGGAGTGATCAATGACTTCGTACCACAGGTGACCGGAGAGATGCGGATCATCCTTGATGAAAAACCGCCCCGGGTGGTACCTCCCCTGAAGATAAGGGTGGAACACGGTCCCGGTATCTCAGGCGGGCGGCTCGACACACTGGCAAACGAGATCTCCGACGTCATGAGCAAACGCCTCAAGGTTAACCCCCGGATTATCTGGGCTGAACCGGGCAGCCTTGAGCGCAGCACATACAAAGGCAAGGTGTTTGAAAAGACATACGATGATAAAGGAGCCAAATAACATGCGCGATGTCTATATAGTGGGTGTTGGAATGACACGGTTTTTCAAGTGGCTGGATCGGACAATCAAAGATCTTACCCGGGAGGCCGTGACGGAGGCCCTTAACGATGCGGGCCTTCAGAAAGAACAGATAGAGGCGGCGTGGTTCGCCAACTCTAACTGGGGCTTCTTTGAAGGGCAGCACCAGATGCGCGGGCAGGTCGCTCTCGGCGCCTTGGACATGTACGGGCTCCCAGTAATCAATAATGAGGGCGCATGCGGCGGTGGATCACAGGCCATGCACGGCGCCTTTCTTGGGGTAGCCTCAGGAATGTATGAGTGCGCACTGGCAATGGGAACAGAGAAACTCTACAATGAGGACAAAACAAAATCATTCATGGCGATCGGCCTTGGCACCGACATGGAAAAAGAGGAATGGATGATTAATGCCTGGCTCGAAAGGCTGAAATATCTCGGGATCGCGACCTCCGCCAAAGACGTAGTCGACAAGAATAACATGACCCGCAGTCCCATGATGGATATCTATGCCTATATGATCCGCTGGCACATGAAGACACACGGTAGCACGCAGCACCAACTGGCGGTGATTTCTTCCAAAAACCACCGTCACGGCGCCATGAATCCCAATGCGCAGTTTCAGAAGGAGATGACGGTGGAAGAGGTGCTGGCCGGGAAACCTGTTGTCTATCCTTTGACGGTGCCTATGTGCGCACCTATCGGGGACGGGAGTGCTGCGGCAATAGTGTGTTCCGGCGACTTTCTGAAAAAGATGAAATCTCCGAGACCGGTCAAAATCCTCGCCTCCATATTCGGAACAAGCACACCGAGATTGCTTGATGAAGCGGATAAGGCCATCGAAGTCAGGCTGTCGCAAAAAGCATACAACATGGCAGGCGTTGGGCCTGAGGATGTCAGTGTCGTCGAGATCCATGATGCGGCAGCATATGGAGAATTGAAGATGTCCGAACAGCTTGGGTTCTTCAAACAAGGAGAGGGAGGACCTATGGCCGAAGAGGGTGCGACGACGCTCGGAGGGAAGCTCCCCATCAACGTGTCAGGAGGCCTTACATCCCGAGGACATCCCCTTGCCGCAACCGGGATTGCCCAAATATACGAGCTTACCACGCAGCTTCGAGGGGAAGCAGGGAAGAGACAAGTTGAGGGCGCACGAATCGGCATGTCGGAGAACGGCGGCGGCCAAGTCTTCTTTGAAGAGGCCACCATGGGGATACATATTCTAGAAAAGGTACATCTTTAAAAGATATAAACCTTGGTGTTCAATTGGATCAGGGCGTGCTCGAATTTTCCAAAGTTTCTGAAATAGGTGATGGAAGTTCCGCTCTCTCACGGGAGGAAAAGCCCGTTTTCAGATACAGATGACAATGGCGGCAAAGAGAAGGGAGGACAGTATGCCTGGATTAAAAGGCAAGCTGGAGAATCGAAATGCATTGATTACCGGCGGAAGCCGCGGTATCGGCAAGGCGATCGCTCGCAGTTTTGTTGAAGAGGGTGCCAACGTCTTTCTCTGCGCCAGAGGCGAAAGTGCTCTGAACGAGACCGCGGAAGAACTTCGTCGGGTTGGAGGAAGGGTGTCCATCCATGTGGCTGATGTCTCGGATCGGGGGGCTGTAGCGCGGATGGTGGACCAGGCCCTGGCCGAGTTCGAGAACATAGACATCCTTGTCAACAATGCAGGGATAATGCTGCCCAGACGGTTCATGGATTATACCTTCGAGGAGTTCGACCGGATCATGAATGTGAACTTCTATGGCGTCTTGCATGTGACCCGGGCGGTCCTCCCCTCCATGATGGAGCGCAAGAGGGGCAAGATCGTAAACATGGCATCTACTGCGGGCAAGTGGGGATCAATGAATCAGAGCGCCTATAACACATCGAAGCATGCCGTAGTCGGTCTCACCAGATGCTTGGGCCTCGAGATGGCACCGTTCCATATCAACGTAAATGCGATCTGTCCCGCCGGCGTAGAGGGCGATGAGATAGATTCCATGGTGGAACACTGGGCGAAGGAGTTGAAGATAACCAAGGAACAGGCACGGAAGAATATTACCTCCCGATCTCCTATCGGTCGCTTTGTCAATCCCGACGAGGTTGCGGCACTGGCTGTATACCTGGCATCCGACGAGTCCGATGCTATGACAGCACAGTCCCTATCTATTTGCGGGGGATACCTGATGTTGTAACCGTTCATGCCGCCCCTGATTTAGCCACGGAAGTTTACGTGTTAGAAAACGATATCATTCAAAACAAAAAAATTGGAAGAATATAATGACTGGATGGGAATATGCCAAAGGTCTTCATCCTGTGAAGGAAGGGGTCTATGCCTACCTCGTTCCACCAGGATTATGGGGAAACAGCAATTGTGGACTCATTGTCGATGGAGGGGAATCTCTGGTGGTGGATACACGATATGATCTGGAATTGACCGGTGAGATGCTCAAATCCATGGAGACGGTTCCAGGTGCTGTTCCCGTGAACTACTTGGTTAATACGCACATCGACGGGGATCACATCTTCGGCAATCAACTGCTTAAAGATGCGGAAATTATCGCTTCAAAGACCTGTACAAAGGAGTTCAAGACGGAGATCACTCCTCAAGGGTACGCTGAGATATTAGAAAACGCACCCAATTTGGGTAAGTTCGGCCAGTACTTCATCCAAACATTCAGTCAGTTTCATTTCGAAGGCATTGACATGACGCCTCCCACAAGATCCTTTGAAAACCGTATGGAGTTAAAAATTGGAAATAAGGAGATCAACCTAATTGAGGTGGGACCGGCTCATACAAAAGGCGATAGTATGGTTTACATACCCGGTGATAAGGTCCTTTTTGCAGGAGATGTTGTTATTAGCACAGGGGCACCGGTAAGTTGGGAGGGACCTTTAGACAGTATGATCAAAGCCCTGGATTTAATACTAAGCCTGGATGTGGAGGTCCTGGTACCAGGACATGGACCCCTGGGAGATAAGAGCGCGGCCCAAAAGAACAAGGATTACTGGGAATACACCGCGGGAGAGGCGATAAAATTCTATGATCAGGGTATGCCGGCTGTGGAAGCGGCAGAAAGAATCTCAGCCACGGGCAGATATCGCAGTGAACAACAGGCGATTTTGAACATAATCAATATTCACATGCTGTACCGGGATATCTCGGGGGATCAAACACCGCCCGATAAACCCGGAATCTTCGGACAAATAGCGGAAATGGTTATCCCGGACTAGATGTTCAGCCTATCAATAATTCCACCAAAAAGTATTAGCGAAAGGAGGCGTAATGTTTATGTCAACGGTTTAGTGTCAAGTAAACGCACACAAGACAGACTGTATGACCAAAAAGGAGGAATCACATGAAAAAAAGAGTCTCTATCGTATTGGCAATCCTTCTCGTTCCTGTATTTCTGATCAGTCCGATATTGGTTGGGTCTGCTATTTCGTCTTCCAGCCAAAATGTCATTAAACTCAAATTCTCTTGTCCCTTCATTGAGGCTGAGCCACCTGCTGTGGTCGCCAATCATTTCATGGATCTGGTGGAACAGAAGACGAATGGAAGAGTAAAATTCAACCGGTTTTTTGCTGAGACACTGGCAAAACATGCGGAACACATTCAGCTCGTAGGTACAGGATCAGTCGACCTGGTAATGGTCGTACCAGCCTACCTTGGGCGAGAACTGGTTCTCAACCAGTTGTGCGACTTCCCCTTCTACTGCAGCAACGAGAAAGCCGTGGCGCAAGCCAATAAGCTGATGATGGAAATACCGGAAACCAAGGCCATATTTGACAAGGAACAAAAACAGCGTAATATAAAAATCTTATACTGGAACACAAATGGTGCCATGGAGCTATTGAGCAAGTCCAAGGCAACCTCCCTCGCCGATATGAAGGGTAAGAAGATAAACCTGTGGGCACCTCCCGATGTCAAGATATGGGGAGAATTTGGTATGGTTCCTGTCCCAATATTCATTGCAGATTTTTACGAGTCTTTATCACGGGGGGTCATAGACAGTGTCTATTTTCCACCTGGTGGTAGCTTAGCGCTGAAGTTATTTGAGCAGGCAAAGTCAAATCTCCTACTTCATCAGGGTGATGCCGGCACGCCGATAATATTCAACCTGAAGACATGGGAAAAATTGCCCGACGATCTTCAGGAGGTGATTATGGAAGCATCGCGGGAGACCTCCCAGTGGAGTGTGGGCTATAATAGAGGGATTGCGGAGCATACGTACAAAACATTCAAGGACGCGGGGTTATATGTAGGAGCAGTGCCAAAGGAGGAGTCGTTGAAGTTGTTCGAGGCACTGATGAAATATACCACCGAAGAATTCTGGTTGGGCATGTGTAAAAAAGCGGGAGTCGGTGATGAGGCGGAGGTATTGTTAAAGTACTGGAGGGAAATGGCGTGGGGTAGGTAAAAGAGGTTATTAGTAAGATTGTGGGAAATGCATAGATGCGTGCAAAAAGACAAAGTAGATCTTGCTCATTCAGCAGGCAACGGTGTGGCGGATGACATATGCCGACCGAACCGGCTCAGCATCCGCGGTACCGTTTGATTTTACCTAACAAGTAGCAATCCAAGTTAAAGATGAAAGGTAACGCCATGCTAGTGCATATTGACAAAGTTATTAGCATAGTAAAAAAGGTGGCCAAGTGGTTGACGATCGTCAGTGCAATCTGTATCGCCGCAATGCTGCTAATAAACATCATAGAGGTCATAGGCGCAAAATGGTTTAATTGGTCGTTTATAGGTTACTTGGAACTTACCGAGCAATTAATGGTTCCGGTATCCATCTTGTCGATTGCTTATATTGCACTTGAAAGAGGGCACATTCGTATCACTATGGTCTCAGATCGCTTACCCTCATCGGTACGCTTTGCCCTCGATATCTTTGGATACGTGCTGGGAATACTCGTAATGGTTTTATGCACTTGGCGAGCTTATGTGCAAATGAATTATGCAATGAATGCGAAGCTAACAACGAATACGCTTTCTATTCCGGTATGGCCGACAAATCTGGTGATTATGATAGGATTTTGCTTACTGTTCTTTTCGTGGCTGTTAATCCTTATTAAAAAGATAGCAATTGCCGCTCAAACGAAGTGAATTAACTTCCTTGCAATGCTATCGACGTTTCAATAGATTCAGGTTTTACCTGAGGCTGTCTTAGGCAAAGGGTGAATAGTATGGATTTCAGCGCATGGGTTGGTCTCTCGTGCTTTTTTGGCATGTTTGCATTGGTGATGTTGGGAGTGCCGATTTTTGTCTCTATGCTAGTTATGGCTTTTGTGGGTTTTTGGTTGATTGGTGGCCCGGGCTTAGCTTTTCAACAATTTGGGTCCGCGCCTTACTTTGTCTCGGCTTCATACATGCTTGCCGTAATTCCTTTGTTCATATTGATGGGTACGATAGCCGGAACGACCGGGATAGCAAAGTCTTCTTATGATGCTGTCACCAAATGGGTGGGAGGGCTTCGAGGGGGGACGTTAATAGCTACCGTATTAGCTGGAGCTCTTTTCGGCGCATGCTGCGGCCTGGGTGTAGCGTCAGCAGCCGTTTTTGCTAGCCTCGCTCTGCCTGAGCTTCAGAAACAAAAATACAACAGATCAGTAAGCATGGGGGCTATATGTTTGTCAGGCTCCTTATCAGGTTTAATCCCTCCCAGTATTGGAATAGTTATTATTGCTATTCTAACGGAGCAGTCAATAGGCAGGGCTTTAGTGGCTTTAATTATTCCGGGTGCTCTACTTGCTCTGTGCGCTTCGGTCGCCATATGGCTGATGGGAATCATTAACCCGAAGGCTATACCGAAAGCAGCTGTTCAAACCGGCTGGAAAGAAAAACTTTTGGCGCTAAGACTGATTTGGCCGGTGTTGTTTCTTTTCATAGTCGTAATAGGTGGAATGTATCTCGGTATTTTTCCGCCTACGGTCGCCGGTGCTATCGGTGCAGCGGGTGTTCTTGTTTACGCTGGTGTGCTTCGATTAAGTATGCGGACAATAGCTCAAGGCTTCCAGGAAACAATCCTTGTAAATGCTCAACTATTTCCCCTGGTACTCAGCGGCTTTATATTCGCTAGATTCATTGCTATCAGCGGACTACCAAGGAATCTTACAGACTTGATAACTACCGCCGGGCTTTCTCCATATTCGCTTATGCTTGTAATTGTAGTTCTTTATCTTATAATCGGTAGTGTCTTTGAGTTCTTGTCTATGGCTATCGTTACGTTTCCCCTTATTTTCCCAATTTTGGTAGATGCTGGTTTTGATCCAATAGCTGTGCTTATTATTATAAGCTTGCTGGGTGAGATGGCGGCTTTAACCCCTCCCATAGGTCTATCAGCTTTTGTTGTTGCAGGTGTGGCACGCACCAGGCCTGAAGAAGTCTTTCGAGGCATCATTCCCTTTTTCTTGATAGGCTTGGCACTGTTGTGGTTGATCGTATTTTTCCCTCAGATAGCCACTTGGTTACCAAATCTGTTTTATGGAGCTGCATCATCATACTAGAAAAACCGAGTACGCACGATATTTTAAAAGCGTAAGTTGAACAAAATGTACATCATCAAAACAATAAATAAAAAAAAAAATAGGGACAGGTAAATAATACTTGACAGTTTTGAAAGCCTGATATAATCGGAGAGAAGAGACTAAAAAAATGCGACAAAAGAGGAGGACAAAGAAATGCCAAGAACATCACGGCTGATCATTGCTGATCAGAAAGCCGTATATCATGTTATGTCCCGCACAGCGTTGGATGGATTCCCTTTGAAAGATGTTGAAAAGGATTTCATGCTGGATTTGATCAAAAGTTTATCATCACTATATTTTACCGAGATCTTAGGCTTTTGTTTGATGGGAAATCATTTCCATTTGTTGGTGAAAATATTTCCTGAAAACCGGTTTACGGATGAAGAAATCCAAAAGCGCTTTGAAACATATTTTGACGACAGCCGGGAATTTGCCGAAGGCCAGATTCCCTATTTACGCGAAAAGCTGTCCAGTCTTTCCGAATTTATGCGGGAGATCAAGGTCGGCTTTGCCAG
>CACVKW010000629.1 GCA_902749685.1 Olavius sp. associated proteobacterium Delta 1
ACACGGTAAGCCCATCACCAGTGCGTTTATTGAAACCTATATCGGAAGACCGGGTTTAATCATCTTAAACGTGCTCATCTTCGCAAGTTTCCTCGCTTTGTTACCGTACCGGCGAATCTCAACGGAGCGCTACTGGAAATCCAACGGTGCTTTTATC
>CACVKW010000630.1 GCA_902749685.1 Olavius sp. associated proteobacterium Delta 1
AATGCGTGCCAGACGAACCCCGGCCAATCAGGCGCATGTTACGAATCGTAAAGAAAATCCCGCACTTTTGGCAGCAGACGCGGCAGAGGCCGCCCTGCGTGGATTCGACGAGATCGAGACGACGATCGCCGTTTCACGATACGCTCCGCTTAACGCTTTGGCGATACTCGTGGGTTCACAATCAAGCCGCGGCGGTGTCTTGACCCAGTGCGCCGTGGAAGAGTCCACTAACCTTCGGCTGGGATTTAAAGGGCTGACAAGCTATTCAGAAACGCTATCTGTTTATGGAACCGAGAATACGTTTTACGATGGCGACGACACCCCCTGGTCGAAGATGTTCCTTACCGCCGCCTATGCGAGCCGGGGAGTCAAGACCCGCTATACATCCGGAACCGGATCAGAAGCCCTTCTGGGGCACTCTGAAGGCAAATCGATGCTCTACCTGGAGGCGCGATGCCTGCTCGTCACCCGCGGCGGCGGCAGCCAGGGGACACAAAACGGTTCGATTAGCTGTATTGCTCTGCCCGAGTCATTACCGGGCGGCGTGCGTACGGTATTGGCAGAAAATCTAATTGCGGCGATGCTGGGTCTTGAAGTGGCCGCCGGCAACGATGCGCTGGCATCCCATTCTGAGATCCGTAAAAGTGCCAAACTCATGCTGCAATTTATTCCGGGCACGGACTTCATTACTTCCGGTTTCGGAGCCATACCGCGTTACGACAATATGTTCGGCGGTGGAGACTTCGATGTCACCGAACTTGACGACTGGTATGTCCTGCAGCGCGATATGCAGATCGATGGCGGCATTGTCCCGGTGCGCGAGGATGACGTTCTGCGGGTAAGGGAACTTGGAGCCCGGGCGGTTCAGGCCGTCTTTGGCGCACTAGATTTAACACCGATATCGGATGCTGAAGTGGCGGCGGCTATCACGGCCTTCAGCAGTCAGGATATGCCGGATCGTGACCGGATAGTTGACATAGAATCGGCCATGCGTCTTCTTGAAGGCTCGCTTACCGTAATGGATGTTATCAAAGCTCTGGAGAATTCAGGGTACCGGGATATCGCTGAAAATATTTTGGAAATGCAAAGACAGCGCGCCATTGGTGATTATCTCCAGCCATCAGCTATTTTCGATAAAAACTTCCGGGTAAAAAGCGCCCTTACGGATCCCAATGACTATTGCGGCCCCGGTACCGGGTATCGCGTCGAGGGAGAGCGCTGGTCGGTTTTGCAGGATTTGCCCCAGGCCTGGGACCCACGCGGCTATCTTGACAAAATAATTACCCGGGATGAGCCACCTTGGTTCGAAGAATTGGGCCCGGCCCAAGCCGGGAAGGGGCCTGAGGTCATTATTGCCTTAAGCCCAACTTTTGGTGTCCAAATCCGACAAAGTCTGGGGGGCTTAAATCTTCGCGAGGTTTTAATGTCGGTAATCAATAGTATTCAAGAAGAGGGAATTCCATCAAGGATTGTCCGGGTTTATCACACTTCCGATGTCGCATTTATCGGACATTGCGGAGCCCAACTCAGTGGTTCGGGGGTCGCCCTCGGCATTCAAACCAAGGGCACAACCGTCATCCATCATCGCGACCTTACACCCCTGGAAAACCTGGAACTATTTCCCCAGGCGCCCAATATGAACCTCGACAACTATTCTCAAATCGGACGGAATGCAGCCCGCTATGCGCTTGAGAAACAAACCAGTCCGGTCGCGGTAAAAATAGACAATACGGTTCGCCTGCGACTGATAGTGCAGACTGCGCTGCTGCAACGTTTCGAAGCAGAATGCATCGAACCGGACCGGCAACCGGTTGAGCTGAAAATGATATAAGGAAAACCGATTATGAAAAAGAATACGATTAATACTTTTAGTGGACGATCAATCGATGAGTTAAATGTCCAGGGCATCCTGTCGGGTGAGTTGACTGCAGAAGATTTTCGTATCCATGGTGAGAGATTAAATTATCAGGCCAAGGTTGCCGATGAAGCCGGATACAATCAACTGGCTGAGAATCTGAGGCAAGCTGCGGAATTGACGCACATGTCAAACGAAGAAATTCTGGAGATATACAATACCTTGAGGCCCCGGCGAACGTCATACACCGCAATGATCGATATGGCTGATCGGCTCGAAAATGAAAGAAAAGCGCATTTGACTGCTTCGCTTTTGCGGGA
>CACVKW010000631.1 GCA_902749685.1 Olavius sp. associated proteobacterium Delta 1
AGACAGAAACTGGTCTTTGTTTTGGGTTTGAAGATGATATCCAAGTGAATTCCAGCGATAGTCTTCAGGACGATCAACTAGGCCGGCCCGCAACGGGTTAAGATCGATATATGCCAGGCAGTTGACCAGCGTCTCACCTTTATCGACAATTACGCTTTTAAAGCGGTCTCCCCAAAAATAACCCCGGCGGTTATGGCGCCGGTTGTAATACCTGGCAAAGCCAACCTTGATCTCCCGCATAAATTCGGAAAGGCT
>CACVKW010000632.1 GCA_902749685.1 Olavius sp. associated proteobacterium Delta 1
ATTAACAACCACCCTACATATAAGGAGGATTTTTTTCAATGACTCGTATTATTACTCACTTTATGACTCATTCTAAACCCGTTTTTGGACAAGAGTGGAAAGGAGTCTATTTCCACAAATCATTCATTTTTAGAAATGAAACTCGAGAGGTTAAGGCAGAGGATGTATTATACTCTCTTACACGTTTCTGCTCTGCAGATTCTTATAATGCCTTTTTGCTAGTCGATACCGTTAAAGGGGCGGCAGAATTTAATCAAGGAAAAGTCGAAAGGGTTTCAGGTTTTAAAGTAATAGATGACTATACACTTCAAGTAAATTTAATAAGACCTGCGCCTTTCTTTATTAATAATTTAAGTACTGCTTTAATGGCAGTGTATCCAAAAGAAGCGGATCAAGAGGAGTTCACAGATAATATTGGCTTATCTATTGCAGTTGGCACAGGTCCTTACATGTTGGAATCTAGGACAGAAACAGAAATAGTATTGATAAAAAATAAGAATTACTGGGATAAGAAAAATGAGCCTCAGCTTGATAGAATTATATTTCGAGTCATTGCTGTCCAAAATAATTTGAAAATCAAATACTGCCTTTAATAAAAACAGGCAGTTATAAACGGGAAATTAGTGATTTAGAAATCAGGTTGTA
>CACVKW010000633.1 GCA_902749685.1 Olavius sp. associated proteobacterium Delta 1
AACGGTCTGTTGCCTGAATCGATATTTTGTGAGCGCAAATTATGATGAATGCCTTTTATTTTCTGAATTGGTTTTTACTGCCGCTCAGCCAGTGATCGCAGCATGC
>CACVKW010000634.1 GCA_902749685.1 Olavius sp. associated proteobacterium Delta 1
GTTCACCGCCGTACAGGCGGCTTAGAAAGACATCGACACGGGTGTCAAGGCCATCAAGGGGTTCACCGCCGTACAGGCGGCTTAGAAATCATGGGGCGGCACATCGACATAGTAGCAAATGTTCACCGCCGTACAGGCGGCTTAGAAAGCAATA
>CACVKW010000635.1 GCA_902749685.1 Olavius sp. associated proteobacterium Delta 1
AAAAAGATTAAGTATATAATCGACATCTTGAAAACCAGGCTCTGTTTTTCCCATCAGGGCGTAATGCCCGCAGTAAGGGTATTTATTTAACCCCTTTAATTCCTCCACGATTCCGGCTCGCAAGAAATTCAAGTGAATATAGCGCACCAGTTCCAATAGGTACAGATCTT
>CACVKW010000636.1 GCA_902749685.1 Olavius sp. associated proteobacterium Delta 1
ACAGGCAGTTTTACTGTCTGACAGGATACCGCCAAGCCGATCCAAAAAATCATCACGGTCGCAATCATCGAAAAAAATCTTTCTTCGATTAATCCCCCTGACAATGATATGGTGCAGCGCTCCAGGGGCGTCTATGCGGGCTTTTCGAGGCATGTCCAACATGTATCAAATAAATCCAATTTTGTAAACCGTATATCCGAGGAACGTCCCCTACGCGGGGCTTGCCGACCCCCAGCCTCTGGTACTCAGGCAACACCGAAACAGGTCCTAATCCGTACCAGTTTCGAGTGCCGTCCGAAATTGTCAGGGGAGAGAAGGCAATATGTCCGATCACACAGTCATCCATTTCTGCAACGAGGGATATCGTCAGGGACTTGGCGACGCGTAGTGCCGCTATGATATACCGCTCAGTGTGATTGCTGATCTCCAGGGTCTTAAATGCAGCGACAGTCACCTCGGTTATTACGGTCACATCGGCATCGGTTTCGCTCCTGATTACGATCTTCAGATTCATGGTTTTCTTCTTTTTCCTCTTTGCTGGCTAACGGTCTGCGCATCAGCTGCGGTTAAAGGCAGTTCAAACAACCTAATAATTTTACGGACTCCGCCGCACCTCCATCCCGTCAGCTGCGTGTGTCTTGTTAGCCATTTCTGCTTAAAACTAGTCAACTAACTGACACCACTGCACCCAATATTAAGAGTGACGCGCCAACTATTTTTTTTACATTTATTGGATCTTCTGGAGATTCCAAGATTCCAAAATGACTAACGATCATAGCCATCAATAGTTGACCCGCTATTGCAAGGATGGCCAACTTTCTTGCCCCAAGAATCGGAATAAGAAAAGTGATTCCCAAGACTATAAACGCGCTGATAAAACCTGTTAAAAACAAATATGGAGGGACAATTTTTATGTTGAAAATCGTTTCGAATTCACCAAAGATCGCAAATATCAAAACGGATGTAATAAGAGCCACAAAATAAAATGAGATGCTTGCAGTTAACGGTGACCCTAAATGTCTTGATACAGAACTATTCATCGGCAAATAAATCGCCGATATAATTCCAATCAATAAAGCAAGTAAAATATATATTCCTGTTTGCATTAAATTTTTCTCTCCTAATTTCAAAGATGGCTTTAGGATGAGCAGACCCCGGAGGGGCAAGGCCCGTCTTTTTGGGCCGCAGTTCCGGCGAAGCCGGAATTCTGCTCAATCCTTTTGGTTGGACGATTACGCTTCGTCATATGGAATTTTCTGAAAACTCCTACGACGTTACATTAACCCAATTTATGACCGCTCTGTCTACTCGTATACCATCAAAAGCTCCATTATCCTCTAAAATCGATAAACGACATGCACGAAAAAATACGGTAAACGGGCAAATTTCACGCACCGGTGCAAAGCTTTGGCCGAAGCGATAAAGATGGTAATCGTAGGTCCTTTTCATGCAGCCATCCTCACAGGAGGCGCCTTTGGTCGGTTGGATTCATAAACGGTCTGAAGCAGCGCCCCGCAATGCGGACAGAACTTGGCTTCCCAATCCGGAAACAGCCGCAAAACCAGCTCATGGGCGTAGGGCAGATCAGTTAACGGTTCATAGGCCGGTTGAGCCAATTGAGCCCGGGCTAAATTAAGCTTAACACGGCAATTGGGATGAAACAACCCATAGGCGCGCACCAGATGGGTGCCTTTTGCGGGTACATGGCTGACAAGACGTCCGATAAATGCCGCAGCCCCCAAACGAAAACTGCCAGCTTTGTGCTTTTGAGCATGTGCATAGGCTATAGTCACCGTATCACCGTCGTAGCCCACGATACGCTTTTCTGAAATCGGACCCCGCCGAAGGTAGCGACCCACGTACTTATAGACACCATCGGCATGCGAATAGGCCGGCTCAATGTCTGCATGCCACCGCAGCCGGCCCAGTTTGTTGAAAAGATTAAAACATTGCTGAACACTCATGCCCGCAGGCGGCACCAATACCTGATCTTTCGACTTGGTCTTGCCACGTAAAGTTACATTCCTGAAGCCCTCACGAAGATAGGCCAGAAATTTACCTCGAAACTTCGACCCCAGCACAGGCGTGGGAAGCAAAAACTCTCCAGCAGCCTCTTGCCATCGTCCCTGCGGATCTAGGCCTCCGGCCGTCACGATGAAATGAAGATGGCAGTGCTCCCGCATCTCATCATCCCGGCTCTGAAACACGCCGATAGCTCCCGGCAACGCCCCCAGCCATCGACAGTCGCCTAAAAGCTCTCTGAGCGAGTGCCAGGCGGCACGCAGCAGCAAACCGGTAAACAACTTGCGATTCCAGCGCCATATGACGTGAAGATCGTGGCTGATGTTAAACAAAACGTGAAAGTACTTACAGGCAAGCGCCTGCAATCGCCGCCGCTCAAGCCACAACTCCGTTTCGGTCAAACCGCACTGCGGGCAGCTGCGATGCTTGCACGAGTTGTTCAGAACCACCCGGTAGTGGCCTGCCGGACACGCATCGACGTGATAGCCTTGCTGTGGTGTCCTGCACGTCAAAATATTCCACGCCGCCCACCGCTCATCGGCACTCAGCCCATGCTTGCTTCTGTAGTCATAAAAATGATCACGAAAGATCTTCTGAACGATTCCCGCTTTCATCCGGTGCCATCCCCGGTTTTATTCCAACTTTACATTGGCCCAAAATCTCCTCGGCACGCTTCTGACCGAATTCTTCCACCATCTGATCCCACAGCTCGGAGTTGCGTATTTCCTTCTGAAAGTTCGATGTCAGCTTATCCGAAAAATCGGCGATAAAACTCTTACCGCCATGCTTCCGTTTGCCCTTAAGTCGTTTTCCCTTGCCCATCACTTTCTTGCCTGGTTCCTGATGATGAAATCATCATTCGTCCAACGTTGAGTTAATTTGCGCCGCATTTTGGCGTCAAATTGAACGCCTTGTTATATTTTGCTTCCACTCCATAAGCCTTTCATTTAAGTCATGCAAACCATAGGACTCCATTTTTTTTGAGTAGATATCAATAAAATTATGATATAGCTTAACAAGTCCTTTATTAAGATCTTTTGTAACTGAGTCAGAATCTTCAGGAAGCGAGCTTAGCCTCCATTGATACCCATTGCGCACTAATTCTGCATCATCACCAGAAAAGTTATCGATGTAATATTTATAAGAGACATCATTACCAGCAATCTCGCCTGTTTTTTCAAGATAAAGAAATCTAGCAGGAAATAGAATTGTCTTAGTAACATAAACTGTACCCTTCTTAGTTATAAGATCACAATTCATGAATTCTCTAACTCGTTCTTTACTACCGAGATAGTCAATAGAAAACTCTGCACTAGCAACTTCCAGCTCTTTTTTTGGGGGCTTTATGAGCTGATCTCTAACATCAGCCCCAGAAAGAAGTAATGCATGATCAATCAAGTCCAGACGATCGAAGGGTGGGTATCGACCAGCGTCAACTAAACCATTAATAGACTCTATAGTTCCCCAAAAAATAGAAATATTGTTATTCACATTAGAGTATTTTTTTATTACTTTGTATTGAATTTCTTCAACTATAGATTGATCGTCCTCTTCTAGCTTTCCACCAATAATGATTCCAATATCAATATCACTTGCAACTTCACTAAATCCACCTCTAGCAAGACTTCCCATAATATATACTGACGCACACCTGACACCAAATGCATCTTGTGCCAACATTGAAATGTCATTGATCAGAGATTTTACTTCTTTATTATTTGTTCTCACTATTGACCTCATTGAGAAATATAACACCCAGCTTCACCAGCCGGGCGGGGAGGCTGAAGAAACAGTAGAATAGCAATAACTTATAGCCAGAACAAGCTTTCAAAAACGCCAAGGCCCGCCCGGTCTGCGTGAAAGCAGTTGTTCTACACTTCTGCTTATCATGCGTCCTTGACTACGCGGAAATCGGAAAGGCTTTTGTAGCCTTCTTGCCGTAATGAGATCGCAAAATCCTGCGAGCTTCCGCCACTGTTGAGGATTTTCCTTGCATCAGCCAGATGTTTTTCGGAAATAGCCGAAGCAGCATCTTCGGCTTCCAAAACCGCATCCGGTTTTACAAGGCAAAGATGCTCCTGCCATGAGTTTGTTCCATCATCTTTGTACCCAATGATAGATGGCATATACCCTCTGCCGGGTCCGCCATACGAGCCAGATTCATAACGAAACCTACCGGCTGGAAGTTCACGTTGCCTCATATCGGCTTCTTTTTGTTGACAACAACGCTTGTATTTTTTCCCACTGCCGCACGGACATGGGGTGTTACGACCTATTTTAGCCATGTTTCTATTGCAACTGCTCCTATTTTCGTTGGGGTAGAACGCCGGACATCACCCTGGACCAAAAGCCGCCAGGCTTTTGGGATCAGCGTGCATGCCATTGTTCGGAGCCGTACATCGCTAGCACCTGAAGTTCAAGAGTGTCACCCGACATTTTTATTTAACCGGTTTTATTAAAATCGTATCGATTGCTTTCTCCAATGCATTGTTGAATTCTTCTTTACGATCGATCATTAGGAAATGATCTGCTTCCTTCAGAACAATTGCATTGAAAGAAAACATATGCCTACGGTTTGCTTCATAGTTTATGGGCCACAGATCTCCGTTGACGGTTATGACAGGAATGCGGATTTCGTCAAATATTGCAGCCGCTTCCTTTGTAATGTACTGTGACATCATCTCGTTCATAGCGCTTAAGGCAACAGCAGGTGCGGCAGCTGACATATCCGAGAGAATCCACTCACGAAGCTGAGGATCGGTGCTGGGTAAAATCATCGACTTAACAAATTGCCGGCTTCCGGTTCGAAAATCCTTTGCCAAAGGAGCGATCATTTGATCAAGCTCTTCGCGAGTCATAGGGTATTCTATGTTTTCAAGCGTATCTATGCCGATTAACCCTATAACACGGTTCGGCATGAGTCGGGCAGCTTCGGCGATGACCGAGCCTCCCATGGAATGCCCTATCAGAATGATTCTACGACTGCCAGTTGCTTCTGTCACTGCGTGAACATCCTCTCCGAAAGACTTCATGGTATACTGTGAACGTGTCGAACCTGAGTGGCCATGGCCAGCAAGGTCAAGCAAGACAACGCGATGATTTTTAGAGAAATGTGGCAACTGTGCACGCCAGTAGCGGGCATCGCAGCTCCAACCATGCACGAATACAAGAGACGGTTCTCCAACGCCATATATCTCATAAGAAATAGGGGTACCATCTTTGGAAGGAACAACATGAGGCCATTCCGCTTGTGCCCGCACCGCTCCAAAAGCCAAAAAAAGAACCACCAAACAGCTAAGCAAGCTTATCGAATATATTGCAGCCGGTTTGCAGTAATTTCTTTTCTCTAAACCAACTGTCTTTGTTGCACCTTTCATTATTTGTTTTCCTTTCTCCGAACGTCTGCCACTGAGCAGCTGCCTAGATAAATCTCAAGCTTTCACGACATTTACGCAAAAACCGCTATCTTCACGCAGTCTGCTCCACGCTTTTGTTGGCATCTTTATCTTTCAAGACAGGACGTGTTACTTCCAGCCGATCAGTCCTGTATGTGGTCAGTGATTCGTCAGAACTAAGCCTGTCCTGTTCTTCGTCGGGCAACGAAGTATATAGAACACCGTCTGATTTGCGAATCTCAACCTCTCTAGTCAAACAAACGTGTCGTTATCCTTCCACCCCTTCGAATCGGTTAGGCTATCGGTGCGACCCAGTTCCGTGAAAGGAAGAACGTCCGGAGTCCTGAAATCGTAGAACACAAGATCATAGGGACACGCCCAGTAGCATCCATCTACTGCAAGCATGAGTCCATCTGGGGATGGATACACCTGCGCCCAGCAGAAGCCCGAACCGTTATAGCCCTCTTCTGGAAAATAGGTATGCACATTCCTTTGAGACAGGTTGATTACTGTTTGGCCTTGATAGTCTTCCCCGCAAAGTAGGTACTCATTGCAATTCGAATGTGTTACCCAGGCATGCCAGAAGCTGCTGTAATTCCTCTGAACGTCCGCGATCACCTTTCGAGTGTCGGTGTCAATAACAACGCCCCGGGAGAAACCCCATGTCAATGGCCCTGCCGTATAGACAGTTATGGTCAGTTCATACCGCCCGGACGGAGACTGCTCATCCGACTCTGATCCCGGCAAGGGCTTATAAGTTTTAAAGTGCTTTTCGAACTCGTTTCGCCGCTCTTCGTATCTTGCGGCCATCTCTTCACTTCTCGTGCGATCATGTACTGAAGCCCTCTCGATAGAGGCGTTCGGGCATGCTTTCCTCAACTGCTCTCTCGCAGCGTCAGTTACTTTCGTTCCCAAGAACCTAATTCCCGTAACTTTCGGAACCCGCTTCAACACGCTCTTCAAATGGGCAGCATCGTTTTTCGTTAGTTCGCCTCCCTGGAACCAGACTTCCACTGGTTGTCTAAGAACCTTCCTGCTGTCAGACTCTTGAACACTGGTCCAGGAGTTCTGACCTCGAAGGAAAAATCCTCCAGAGTGCACAGCTAATGCTTTGACAATGTCCAGTTTCATCTTTGATGCCAACGACCCGGGATGAGCTGCAGGCTTCCACACTTTGAGAATCTAAGAACTTTACGCAAACCGGCTGCTTATCCCTGTCAGCTCCATTCCGTTGGTTATGTGGTAATATCACATTTCATCAACAAACAACCATCTTCATGTTTGATAAATTTATTTCCACCTAAATCAAATTTCTGTACAACCTCGAATCCGGTACTCTCATAAACAGGCATTGCCAATGCGTTATCGGCGAAAACAATTAGACTCAAGGTATTGTATCTATTTTCCATAGCCTTTTCTTTGGTGAGTGAAATCAGCTTTTCACCAATGCCACGCTTTCTGTGACTTTCAGCAACGCACAACGCATCGAGGAACCAAGAATTATTAACACAAGATGTATAGAAATCTCGAAGATGCTCTAATCTGTCCGCAGGGAAAAAGTCTCGCATTTCATTAGTTATTTTATGGTAAAAGGATGGATATGAAAGGGCCATTCCGACTAATGTATTCCCATCTACAGCAGCAATTGCGCTTTTATAAGAGTGAGGAAAATTGTCGTTTTCCAGATTGTAGGCTACGACTTGAGCCGGTGCCATTCCAGGAACCAAATCATGAAAGAGGTATTCCACAACCCCGTCAGACGCTATGTTTATTAGTTCAGCCAGTTTTGGACTGTCATTTTTTTCGGCGGGTCTGTATTGGATTTCCATATTTGATTCTCCCATATCGCTGACACAAAACGTTTGAAGTGAGCAGCGGCCCAAATTAGTAACGAGCTTGCAAGGCCTTTACGTAAAACCGCTTTCTTCACGCCGTCTGCTCAACTGATTGGTTGGCCTATGTATTCAGAACGAAGACCCGAATTCGTGGAGGCTACAAATTGCCTCTTGTCCGAGGTTAGAAAGAGATCAGCCTGCCACTCAAGAGCACACGCGACATGGAGAGCGTCCATTGCGCGCAAAACATTGCCCTCCAAAAGTTTTACAGCACGCGAGACGGCGGAAGGTGTGATCTGCAAAACCGTTGCGTCACGAACATCATCCAACAATTGTTTCTTAACAGCTCGATAGTGCGCGATGGTCAGGACCCGTTCTCTCAGACGGCGGTTGAGACCAGAAACGATCTCAGGCACTAAAATTACGCAGAAAGCCAACTCCGAAGCGCTCCCCAAGAAACGATCCAGCTCGTTGCTGCCAATCTCTTGCACATACCTTTTGGCAAAAGATGATGAATCAACTGCCAGTTTCATGTAACCGTCTCACGCTCTTCCAAAATAGCAGATGATAAATCGCTTCCTCTTGTACGTAATCGGATTCCGGGTTGTTTCCATGAGGGTATACGTTGGGCACCATCTGAAAATGGCACTATTTCAGCTACAGGTTTCCCGCGGCGAAGAAGAACAAGCGTCTCGCCATGTTCAACTTCGGTTATGAAGCCGGAAGCCCTTTTACGGAAATCAGTGAATGTAATGGTTTTCATTTCATACCTCCATAAGTGTACATTAAACTGTACATCATAGGGGGCATATTGTCAAGGCTGCCAATAGGGCCAACGTACGCTTCACCAGCCGGGTGGGGAGAAGCAATAAACTTTAAGAAGTTTAAAAACTCTGACCTGCACGATGATTCGAAAAACCGCCAGCACCAACCCGGTCTGCGTGAAAGCGGTTGTTATAAGCGGTTCTTTATTAATCCGCTATCCTTCTTTCGATTCCCAAGATGATTGATAAAAAGGGTTAAACATATCCCAATTACCGGGATAAAATTTAACGCTATGCTTAAATATACTTTGGGTTCGAGCTCCCATCCAAGTTCGAATTGCATATTAAATGGGTATGGCCAATAATATACTGAAAATCCTTTGTACGCAGTAGAATCTACACTGAATTTTTTAATCATTATCACCGGTAGTTGTGGTATCCACCAAATGACTTGAAGAGACTTTACATATGATCTGAATTTCAAATGCGAAATGACAAGGCAAATAGCTATTATAATAAGAATAATCCCAACAGAAAAATGCACCATATATGTCAGTTCTGATTGGAAAAGCCACCGAAATGATGATTTGATCAAGGATACAATCAACATCAGACTGATTGGTATTATATAAAGGGTAGGTATGGTGTTTAATTTAGTCATAGTAGACTTATAACGCTTGAGTTCACCTGTATTTTGGAGCAGAGCGGAAAAATGTCAGGTGGAACGATTTGTTATGTGGTCACCCTTTCCCAACTCTCAACATCCTGTATTAGACTATGTTCTCTTTTAAGCCACTTTAATGCTTCCAACATCGTACGAAAAACCATAATTTCTTCTGGTAATCGCTCCTCTTTATACAGTTCGTACATGCGTGCCAAACCAAAAGGCAAATTCTCCAGTGCAACAACCGCCGTTCTAACAGTATTTGTTGAGTTGGCAAATTTCTCGTCCACTAAACTCTGCACTCCCTTTACACCCTCCCAAGTAATAGTAAAATTTTTCAATTTTGTCATATCCACTAATTCGTCAAAACCAAGTTCAAATTTGCCGCTACGAAGCATCGTTTTATAACTAAGTATAAAACTGTTGTCGTCAATGTCTCCGACATATCGAGAAACCATCAGTTTTTCGTCACGATTAATAAAAAATGTTATCGGCATAAACCGCCTCTTTTTATCAATATAACTATTGCTTATATTTGTGACATAACGCTGCGTTTCACAGGCTCGCAGGGCGCATGCCCTGCGAGTCCTTTGTGAAAACCCTTGTTCTGTGAGTACCTGTTTTATTACGGAAAATCTTCAATATATTTTGCCTGTCCAATTTCTTTTGTGAAAGCCGTCTTTGCTATTAAATGAGCCTTTTTCCCATACTGGGTAATAAGGACTATTTCAATTTCACTTTCTGTTTTAAACGGCAATTTCATCATATTTTCCGACTTATCGCCATTGATAATAAAATATCCATAATCAATATCATTTGGTAAATCATCTGGAAGTTCTAAGACCTTCGCACCCTTACAAATAAGATCAATTTTTTGAGCCCAACCTGTACCTTTGCTTATCCCAGGCGTGCCTTCTGAATGGTGAACATAGGTTTCATCAAAGCAAAGGACTGCATCACCTTCGTTTATCTTAATTTCTCTTAATGTTGAGTCGTGAAATTCAATTTCTCTGTTCATAATTGATACACAGAACGGGCTGCGAGATGAGCCGCAGTCGGCTGGAGGCGGAAATTGCATTTGTTTTTTAATGCAATTTACCGTGCCAGCCGACCGAGCGCAGCGAAGCCCGAAGGGGGTCGGCTCGATTGAGTTTGATAGGCGGAGCGCGAGCGACGTCTATCAAACTCAATCGGCTCATCTCGCAGCCCGATAGGCGGATGGCCGAAGGCCAAGCGAGCTTTAGCTCGCGGTCCGCCTATCGGCCGCCAGTGAGCAGCGGCCTAAATAATCCCCAAGTTTGCACGGCCTTAACGTAAAACAGCTGTCTTCACGCCGTCTGCTCCACTAGCGTTGTTAGAAGCATATTTTGTTATTTAATCTACGTACTCAGCCTGAGCGACGAAATTACAAAATTCCTCTTTAGCCTTTTCATACTTTATTTTTAGGGCTTTTTTGGAGATGTCTGGATTGTTCATCTTCTCTCTCAAATATAGAAACTGGTATTTCAATAAAGTTCCCTTAATAATAGTAATACTATTTGGATAACTAATATAAAACCGTTCATTTGACAAAACGGATAATAGCTCGAGCGGCATGTCTTTCGGGACTTTGTTTTCTCGAATAAGTTTGAATGTTCCTTCATCATTTTCTTTGATTATTTCGTAAACATCTGTCTGAAGAAAATTCAGTGCTTCTATGGCCCTTCGAAATTTAAATTCTGCCTCGTGCATTCGGAGTTCATCTGCACCTGAGACTGAGGGCTTCAGAGGTAGGCAGATCATTTCATCTGCTAATGCCTTGGAAAAGCTTAGTGGTAGTATAGTTAGAACGAAAAGAAATAGTAACAGATGCGTTTTCATTTGTACTCCTAACGTTTGCCACTGAGCAGCGGCCTAAATAAATTTTGAGTCTGCACGGCTTTTACGAAAAACCGCTATCTTCACGCCGTCTGCTCCAGTGGGTTGGTTAGCTGAAACATTACTCGAGTACCCACTGATTCTTGTATTTTATGGACCCATTGTCGGTAACATGAGCCCTTGTTTCTTCATAAGATCTTTCAATTTTCCTGTGATCAAGATCAATTGTGAGCTGAATGTCTGCAGCTTTGACTTTGAAAAAGCACGAATCTGATTATTTTGCCAACTTCGAATATGATATTCAAACAAAACGGAGTGTAGAGTATTATTACGGTGAACGTTATCATCTGGTGTTGTGACCATGGCTATTGACTCATGGCAATTCATCGAGGTCTTTTTACATCAAATTTTTACCGCATTGTTAACAGTGATAGGCGCAATACCTGGTCTTTTAGGATTTACCCATTTGCCGGTTATTAGGAGAACCTCTCCGTTTTCAGTGCTTTCAATTGTCAATGGTATCGTAGCATCAGCGTATTCGGTTTTACTCTGGCACGACAATAAAATTACTACAACGAAGATTATGACGAGAATTCTTCGATAGGGCATAAATGATCCTTATTAAATCGGGTAGGTCAGAGGCCTCTCAGCCTCTTTCCCCCCTAAGAACTCAGCGTGAGACTTTCGCTTCACGGAGCTCAAGCATCTCTAAAGGCAGCCCTTG
>CACVKW010000637.1 GCA_902749685.1 Olavius sp. associated proteobacterium Delta 1
CAAGGAGGCGAGTGAGGTTCGAGCTCGGATTGCGATTGGATTGGCGAAGACGCACGGGGTTGCCTTAGCTGAAGTTGCCAGGCAACTGGGTGTCTCAACCTCGGCCATATCAAAAATAATAAAAC
>CACVKW010000638.1 GCA_902749685.1 Olavius sp. associated proteobacterium Delta 1
ACCCTGTACAACGTGGGGGAAGGCAACACGGCATGAGACGCTAGACAGCGAGTCACATGTCGGCCCTGCGGAGTCAGAGACCCTGAGCATGCGCGGACACTCTATGCACGAGA
>CACVKW010000639.1 GCA_902749685.1 Olavius sp. associated proteobacterium Delta 1
AGTAAGGGTATTTATTTAACCCCTTTAATTCCTCCACGATTCCGGCTCGCAAGAAATTCAAGTGAATATAGCGCACCAGTTCCAATAGGTACAGATCTTTTCTCCAAAGGCGGATCTGCGACCTGGCACAAAATAGACTTGTATCGATTCTGAAACAAGTGACCATGGCGACGATGGCGCCGGTTGAAACTCACGGCATATCCGGTCAAGAGCCTTCGCATTATCGACGCGATCGGGGCGACTCCTGTCCTCAATAATAGGTGAAGGTGATTTGTCATA
>CACVKW010000640.1 GCA_902749685.1 Olavius sp. associated proteobacterium Delta 1
AAATAAAGATATAGTGGAATATGCCTTGTACGTCAAGAAAAAATGGAGCACAATATATGGTGCTTAAGAAATGTGCTATGGCAGAAAGGGTTGTGAGGGTGGAATCGCCGTTTTAAAAAGGAACCAAAATCACCGTTAGAAATTGTACCACCATGTTGAGAAGACGTAGGAGTGGTTAACGGATTTTTTAAAGGTCCATGGGCATATCAATTTTAATAAAGGGAGCTGCTGGTGGTGCCCTTATTTGTTTGACTTCAGCTAGTATTCATTTTCTTTCGATAACTTGATCCTTCTAAAATAAGGATTTGCGAGTTGTAAACCAGACGATCAGCGATCGCTGTGGCCACAGTGGTGCTATCAAATATTTTTCCCCAATCGGCAAAAGGCAAATTTGTCGTGATGACGGTGGATTTGTGTTGATGCCTTTGGCTGATGATTTGGAAGAATAGATTCGAGCCTTGCTGGCCCAGCGGAAGGTAACCGATCTCGTCACATATAAGCAAATCTTGAGATTGATAATAATGGAGTTTTTTGAGCAAAGAATGGTCTGCTTCGGCAGCGAACAAATGATTGATCATATCGGTTGCGGTGGTAAAAAGGGTTTTAATGCCGGCCTGTGTTGCCGCATATGCAATACATTTGGCCACAAAGCTTTTTCCAACCCCCGGGTTGCCAATCAAGATGATATCGTTTTTTTGTCCGATAAACTCCAGGGTTATGAGATTTAATATTTTTGATTTTTGTTTTTTTCTGGACCCATGATGATCGAAGTCAAACTGATCAATGGTGGGTTTTTCAAGCAGCTTGGATTGTTTGAAGCGCAGGGCGATTTTATTTTGGTGCCGGGATTCGAGTTCGAGTTCAAACAGGTGATTAATGGTTTCAAGCGGCGACCAGTTTTTTTGGGCAGCCAGTTCGATGACCTGGGCCAGATTTTGTGCCGTGGTTTTGAGTCTGAGGGTTTTGCATTTTTCAATGACGGTTTCGATCATTTGGGTTTTCTCCTTTTGAGCACAAAGGCATCATAGTCGGCCAAAGAGGGTTGACTGAGGCGGATGCGGTTTAAGGCGTCATTTTTAAGTTTAACCGGCGCATGGGTGTGTTTGGGTGTCATTTCCTGATACAGGATGTTTTCGATATAATCGGCGCCGTAGGCATTATAGGTGGTGGCTTTTTGGATGGCATACAGCAATGAGGTTGACCCATACTCATCTTTTAAGTTGAGCAGTTTTAAGACATTTTTTTTAATGGGCTGGTTGGCTTCAACCAATGCCTTAAAATAATCAACTGCCGCCTGGCCCAAGGATAGAAAGGCGGCAATCTGTCTATCGTGCCACAATTTTTTTTGGATTTTTTTGACCTGCTGTAAATGGGTCGGCAGTTCGACGCGTATTTTGCGTTGCCAGCATCTTTGGTGTGCGGCGAGTTTTTTTTGATTCAGATAAATCGTTACCTCAAACGCATCGGCTTTGATGGTCACCTTTTTGCCGATGGTCCACGGTGGGCAGCTATAAGCGTTGCCGTCAAAGCGCACGGCAAAATCCTTATGGACTTTTGCCAGGCAGGTTTGGCGGCAATCGGGTAACAGGTCAGGTAGGGGCCTCAGATTGACTCTGGCAAGTCGTTGTTTTGGCTTTTCACCGGTGGTCTGATGCTCTTGTTTTCGGTCTGTAGGCAAAAAGCAGCTTCATTTTGCCCGATTTTTCATCCCAGATCTAATAAATTCAGATACTTAGTCATTTGGCTGACCTT
>CACVKW010000641.1 GCA_902749685.1 Olavius sp. associated proteobacterium Delta 1
CCTCAGTGCGCTTACCTCCAGGTTCAAAAATGGCTTGCCAAACAAAAGACACGGATTTTGCGATGTGATCATTTTCATGTCATATTTACAATACCTGAACAGCTTCGGTTTCTGTGGCATTTTAATACCCGGTTGATGACCCAAATCCTTTTCACCTGTTCACGGGATACGTTGTTTGAGTTGCTTGGCGATCAAAGGTATATGGGAGCCAAACCCGGCATTATCGCTTCAC
>CACVKW010000642.1 GCA_902749685.1 Olavius sp. associated proteobacterium Delta 1
TAACAGCGTTCCGTTGGCAAAGCCGATTTTATAATCAGAAAGTAGCGTGTTATCCGTAATCCCGCGTTGATTTAGGTACTGCCTGGCTCGCGGATCCTCACAAAAGGCCGTGTGGTAAAAATCAATGACCCGTTTGAGCAATTTTAAAAGTTTCGCAGACAGACCGCTCTGCCTGGCA
>CACVKW010000643.1 GCA_902749685.1 Olavius sp. associated proteobacterium Delta 1
AATATTGGCCGCGTTTTGTTCGGCGGGCGAGTCGTCCACCAGATCCGATCCCAGCGCGGTTTGCTGCGTGTCGCTTAAAACGCTGCGGTCATAGCGGAAGGGGATGCCCTGGGAACTATAACCATTCCAGGTGGCGATGATGCGCGCATCCCAATCGATGGCCTCGAGCTGATCGGCAGCCGACCAATCCTGCTGATCGGTCAGCACCTCCCCGGTGCTCTCATCGATCGGATAGGCGATGACGTCGCCGATCCAGCCGTCGCTGCGGTAGGTGGCCTGGTACATGCGCGTTTCCGATCCCAGCTGCTGGTACAACGGATCGCCGTTGACCGACACCGATGAAGACGATGCGATGCGCGCATCGATGCTGCGGCTGATCTCCAGCAGCGACTCCACCAGTTCGGTGGGGTTGGCGGCATTTAAAAATTCTCCGCGCCCGTTGACCGCCGCATGCCACAGGTCGTCGATCTTGTGCTTGTCCACGTAGCCCGGATCGGGCCAGACCGGATACGAGCCGTTGGCAATGTCATAGTCGGCCGGGTTGAGGCTGCCCAACACGCCAAAGGAGACCGAATAGGTCACCATGTG
>CACVKW010000644.1 GCA_902749685.1 Olavius sp. associated proteobacterium Delta 1
CTTTTTCGATGACTGGATGCTGCGGATGGAGTACACCGCCCCGTTCATGCCGTCTAATTCCTCGATGGCCAGGATCTTATGCTTGAGGCTGTCTTTATCCTTGTAAAACAAGGCCTGATCGGTAAGCCGCGTGTATTTGACAAAGTCATCTTCCGGAACCATCGAGAGCACCGTATCTTGAAGATAGGATTTTCCGGCAGCCGACCGGGATTGGATCATCACCGACAGCGGCTGCTCCATTTTGCGGGATACAGCGGCAATGTAACAAAGCAGCTTGTTCATTTCTTCGCCGGTGTAGCCGATGGTCTCAAAGTCGGACAGGATCTCATCAAACATCGCCGGGTTTTTCAAAAAGGCCAGTGCCTTGGATTTATCGACGTCGGTCATCACCTCTTTGGTTTCCGGCCCCTGTTCCGGCTGTTTGTAATCTTCAGCCAGCTCCAGCATCTTTTGAACATCCTCGCCAATGGTATCTTCACCGGAACCGAACAGTTCGCACAGCCCCTTGATCAGATAGGTTCGGGACCTGGCCGAGTAAAAATCCACCGTGTCC
>CACVKW010000645.1 GCA_902749685.1 Olavius sp. associated proteobacterium Delta 1
CAATATCGGCTGGATCCAACACACGGGGGAAGCCATCATATGTGTGCCGTTTAAGACGTTGATTGAGGTCAAGTCAGCCGATGCGCCGGTTGTGGATGCCGTCGTACATTAGGGCTGCGAGGATTAAAGCACGTGACGGAAACTCAAAAATACAAAAAAATTCATAAAATCGCCCTTCTGGTGGCCCTGGCCTGTGTGCTTCAGATAGCCGAGTCATTGATTCCACATCCCATCCCCGGCCTGCGGCTGGGGCTGGCCAATATGCTGACGCTGATAGCAATGGTCACTCTCGGCTTCGGTTATGCCCTGGAAGTGGCTGTCTTGCGCACCGTTTTAAGTGCCTTCATCATGGGCACGTTTATGTCGCCGACTTTCATCTTAAGTTTTTCAGGCGCCGTCATCAGCACGTTAATCATGGGGTTTTTCTACTGGCTGTCGGGGTTTCACCGGCGATTTCGCCTGAGCATCATCGGAATCAGCATCATCGGCGCTTTTTGCCACAACCTGGTGCAATTGTATTTGGCCTATCTGCTGCTGGTCAAACACGCGGGTATCTTCGTCTTTTTCCCATGGTTGAGCATTGGAGCGGTAGCGACCGGTTGGGTGGTCGGTGTGGTTGCCGGCGGGGTTTGCCGCCGGCTGACTGAAGATCCCCAACCGGATAGGCTCGCAAAGATTCCGGCCGCCAGCGGTGGCTCGATGGTTATGCATTACGTGCCCGGAACCTCTTTGCTTCACCGGTTGCCGGCGGAGATAAAAATCAGCGCCGTTTTCGCCTTGGCCTTAGCAGTCCTTTTTTTCAGCAATTTTTGGTTTTACCTGGGGCTGTTTTTTTTCCTGGCCGCTCTGGCAGCCGTTTCCAAAACACCTTTTGCTTTTCTCCTTTCAAAGACAAGAAGATATTCGTCGTTGCTGGCGGTTGCGTTCTTGCTGCCGGTATTTTTCAACTCGGGCGCAAATACCCTCGCAACGATCGCGTCTTTTAAAATTACCTATGAAGGTTTAGGCACGGGGGCACTTTTTGCCTCTCGAATTCTCTTTTTACTCATTGCAAGCTGTCTGCTCATGCGGACAACCTCCCCGGAGGAGTTGACACGCGGTTTGGCGCGGGTACTTCTGCCCTTGCGCTATCTGGGTATTTCCCGGCAACGGGTAGCCACGATTCTCTCCCTGGCATGGACGGCGATTCCGCATGTATGGGAAACCACCCGGGGGGCGATTCTGGCGGCCGATTTAAAAAAGGCCAAAAACCTGCGCAAGCTGCTCCCGCTTTTAAGCAACTTGATCACAATGCTTTACTTGAACAGCGAGCCGGAAGACAAACTGTGGCAGAAAGCGCCCGTCGGCAGGAATAAAGATTCGCTCAACCCTGCTCCGACGCA
>CACVKW010000646.1 GCA_902749685.1 Olavius sp. associated proteobacterium Delta 1
ACATAAAAGGCTTCAGGCAGAGACGCTCCGTTCGGCACATCTGATAAGGCGCCTTATCAAGACATGGCTTTTTGTCATGATACCTGCAGATCTATTTTAATAAAAATCAAAGGCAAGCAGGTATCCCGCCAAAAACCTTCCCTCACTCCCGCTTTTACATAACGAACATTATGTAAACTTGCCTGAAGCCTTTTATGCCCTCCAGCTCAGCTAAGCCCACCTGCCACCTCCCTGCGCTCCCTGAATAAGGATGAGAATCATTTTAAATCCCCACCCGCCCAACCCTGAGAACCTGTGAAAACCGGTCAAATAAAGGCATACTCTGGTATTAATCTTAATAGATCGTCGCATATCGGCTAAATGAGAAGGCCTATTTTACGGGGATCTTTTAAAATAGCGGTTAAAAAGAAATAAAACCTTCCAAATCCCCAAGATCCGCGGTTCCGGCCTACCTTTTTCTTTAACCGCCAAAAAAATATTTGATCATCAAAGCGATTTGTAGGACAATAAACCTGTCAGCGATTCTTTGCAGTATGTCTATGAAAATGCAAAAATCAGCTGAAAAACTGCTCTTTTACAATTAAGGGAAATCGGGATCAAGGATCGGATTTTAAAGGCAATGTGAGCTTTAGGCTGCAGGCGGACAACGTGGTCATTTATCAAAATGACCACTTAGGAACTCCGCAGAAACTTACTGCAGTCAATGGAGCGGTTGTCTGGAGTGCGAAGTACTCTTCGTTTGGTGAAGCCAACGTTGATGCCCCTTCTACTGTTAACAATAATCTGAGGTTCCCTGGGCAGTATTTTGACCAAGAAACTGGACTCCATTACAATTGGCACCGGTATTATGATCCTTTGGTAGGTAGATATATTTCAAAAGACATAATTGGTATTAAGGATGGAGTAAATCAATTTAACTATTCCTCAAATAATTCAATAAAATACTTTGATCCTTTCGGATTGTTCGTTTATAACAAGCCAGAACCCAAAACAGGAAGATTAAAGGGCGATGCCCTTGAGCTAGCGAATTGTATGGAAAAATGTATGAAAAAGAATATAGGTTCAGATTTCACAACCTTCTATGTAAGTGGTGGTAGTGAATGCACTCCTGATGGTCGACATGTGGTAGGGGGCGTGAAGAATAGTAAACATTGCACTGATCAGGCTTTTGATATGTGGTTTAAAACGCCAAATGGAAAATGTATTGACAGAGAGAAAACTTTTAATTGCGCGCTTGAATGCGGTGCGAAATTTGCTTTGATAGAACAAGGCGGGAAGGTTTGGCATTTTCAAACAGTACGTGGAAGGGGCGAAAGTAGTGGTGATTTACCAATGCCAATCGATCCATTTGAGATACCAAAAGAGTATTCAAAGAATTATACTCCCAAAACTAAAACCAGTATGAAATATAAAACCATTGATTACTATACACGGATTAGTTATTGGAAATCTAACATTTAATCTAAAGTTATATGATAAAAGTGATGAAGATGTAATTTTTTTTGTACAGGCAGCAGACAACTTACAGAATTTTAACTATAGAAAAGAAAGAAACAAACTATGAAATGCTTTGTAAAAATTAAATTTTTTAAGTTATTTCTTTCGAGTATTTTTATGATTTTCTCTATTAATATTTCGATAGCGGGTGGTCTACCAGATGATATGGAAGAATCAAGCAAACTTATAAATGAGTATTTTCCGAATTATGATTTATTGGAGTACCAAGATTTAGATTTTTTCGGAAAGGACTGCTTTGAAGAATATCGTAGCAAATATAATCCTGGAATTGTAAATCGAGATTTCAACGGAGATAGTTTAAATGATTTTGCGTTTTTGTTAAAAGATGTAAAAAGCAATTCTGATGATGTGATATTTGCTATATTTTTGAAACAATCAAAGGATAATTACAAGTTGACAATCAATCACGATTTGAAAGGTTACAAAGGAATAGTTTTTATTTTGCCAGTAGAGCCGGGAAAAGTTTTAAAGGAAACTGAGGCCGTTGATACGCGAAAGCCCAGAAGAAAAATAAAATTGAAAAATGCCGCGATAGAACTTTGGTATTGTGGAAAAACGACAGTAGTTTTTTATTGGAACCTTGAATTAAATAGATTTGATTCAATTTAGATATAAAATTGAAAGGTAAATGGGGCTTCTTACAGATCTTAAATATCTAGGGGGAAAAGATTGGGGTCTTAAATATTAAATATTGGAGAAAGCAAAGGCAGTTGGAGATTAATCTTTGACTGCCTTTTTATTTTAATTGCCGGTTTAAAATGATCCGATCCTTTTTAAGGGGTGGCGGCCGGGGAGAAGGGCGATTAAATCAGCCAGCCGCTTCCCT